>JAIFLC010000017.1 GCA_020049295.1 Bacteroidota bacterium | reverse complement strand
ACTAATACACTTTTACTCATATCTATTTCTTTAACTTCTTTAAAAACTGAGGATACAATTCATTCTTAACCCATAAATAGTTGGGCTCAACTTTAAATAATTTTTGAAAATATACCTTCGCTTCATCGTAATTATTTGTTGCAATACACGATTGGGTTATTAAAGTAAGAATACTTAAATAGTTCCAATCCTCTTTTATTCCCTCTTTATCAAGTTCCATCAACTCCTCTGCTTTTCTGAAATACTCCAAAGCCTCTGTTTTTGAACCTCCAAAAATGGCAGGCATATAAAATTGTGCATTACCGTATTGAATATAACCAAAAGGATTCTGAGCATCGAGTTTAATGGACAGCTTAGCACAATCCAAACTCTTTAGCCCTAAGAATGGCGCCTTTAACACATTTAATCCTATTCGGTAACCATAAAAAGCCGATTTGTAAGCATTAACCATCGATAAATTATAATTTACCTTCTCAAGTGATTCTAAGTTTTCCTCTGCTAAAGCCAAATATTTTTCAGCTAAATCATCATTCTTAATGCCTATGCACCAAGCAATATAGCCATACTGATAGTTTATTAGTTCAAGCTTAAACTCCTTGGTTTTATCTTTTTGAAGCTGCATTTCATCGATAACTTTTCCCCAGCTAGTCATATCATTAGAAATAAACGCTGTATAAATCTTCGACTTATAACTTGCTGAGGTTGTTAAATGACAAAATAAAAGTAATGTAACTATGATATATTTCGACCTTTCCATTGATATTGCTTTTTAGTTGTGTTAATGAAAGCTTTGTAAATAAAGATTCCCATTGTTATCTGTTGAGGAATTGCCAGCATCAAATTCAATAGGATATTTTGCCTGCTAACTATTGAAATAAACACCCTAGTGGAAATGATTGTTAATAAATATAATATAAAAACATAATGATCAAAACTTACAAGAGTTGAAATAAAACCGAATGTTGTTACCAACCAAAATAGAGTTGCTACTATAAATGATTTGCCAAAAAAATTGATGACATTTTTCGAGAAACCATTCACCGCCTCACTAAAACCCTCGTACATTCTACATTTAATGGTATCATTTCCTGTTAAGCAAGCAACAGGAATGTTCTTATTTTTAAAATAACGGGCTATTTCGATATCTTCAACCTTATCAGCTTTCATCAATTCGTGCGGATTGGTATCGAAATAATTGGTTGAATTGAATAGCATAAATTGCCCATTGGCTGCCGATAGAGATGAATAAGTAGATTTTCTAACAAGAATTAATGGTAAGAGCGAGAGCAGGATAAAATTCATATTTGGCACTGCAATCCGCTCACCGAGGGTCATCATAATTTGCTTTGGAAAAATCGACAGCAAACCGAGATTATGCTTTATTGAATGGCTTATGGTATTAATTATAATGTCGTTGCTAATTCTTACATCTGCATCTAAAAACAAGAGAAAACTACCTTTGGCATGTTTAGATAAGCTGTAACATGCATAATTTTTCCCCAACCAACCCTCGGGCAAGCCATTTGAATTTACGAGTTTTATCTTACTATCTCTTTTTGAAAACTCTGTTATAATTTCTTCCGTTTTATCAGTCGATTGGTCATTAAATACAAATACTTCAATATTATGATAATTTTGATTTTGCAGGTCATTCAAAATATTGGCGATATTCTTCTCCTCGTTCCGTGCGGGGATAAGCACTGAAACTAATCCTCTATAATTCGCATTTATGCTTGAATAATTTTGTCTGAATAGCAGATTAACAAATGCAACGAGTAGTTGAATAACCGAAAAAGCTAATACAAAATAGGCAAGATAAATCATCCTTTTAATCCTTTTTGGTTTTCAACACAACGCCTGTAAAATACATTATAACTATTCTGAATTGATTCGGGATTTAGCGACAAATCCTCATAATCCTGAATGTAAATATTGATGATTGGCTTTGGGGTGGAGAAATAATCGACCAGATTTACCATAAGTAGAATCTGAATTTTTTCCTCTTTACCCCTTAAAATATGATGAATTCCATTCTCAAATTGAAATGTTTGTAAATGCATTGATTGTATTTCGCCTTGTGGAAATATCAGAACCATATTCTTCGAATCGCTGAGCAACTCGGATGTATAATTTAAAGTCTCAATTACACTTTTTGCCTTTTTGTTAACCGAAAAACCACCTGTGTAGTTGAAAAACCAGAATTTACGAAGCTGCTCTTCGAGCATCATGAAGTGGAATTTCCTTTTAAGGATTTTTACATTTAGGTACATTGCCCAAAATCCGTCCCACCAGCTGATATGATTTGAAATTAGCAAAACGGGAAGGTTTTTATCGTCAAAACTTCCAATAATATTCGCTTTGCTGAATTTTCGTTTGATTAACCAACCGGCATACCATCGGAAAAATGGATAAATAAGAAAGTTATGTTTTGCCTTTAGTATCATTTTAGTACTTTAAGAAAATTGCTAATACAAGGAAGAAAACAAACTGTGCAATTAAAACAATTGATGACAATCTATTCTGAGTATTTATCCTAAAAAGTTTAATCAACGAGTGTAAAATTAGCGAAAAGATAAACCAAACTAAGTAATTCTGAAAAGGAACATTATCATCGGTAAATTGCCACATATCAAGTCTTGGAGCAACCTGTTCGAGGATAAAATCATAACCTACCATTAAAACTGAAGATAAAACTATCTTGGAAAAATTAGGAATTTTGAATTGCTCAAAAACTGATGAAGTGATATAAACAAGCAATAGCCAATTTAAGCCGATTATTATTGGTGTATTAAACAGTTTAATCCCTAAGCTATTACCATAGGCATATTCACCGAAAACCGAGCCTGAATTAACCCCAACAACTTCAATCACAAATCCAAGTAAATAGATAGCAAGAAAAACAAATACCGATTTTTGCGTTCTATCGTGATGAAATACCGTAAGAGCCAAGAAAGATAGAATTAAGGCGAATGGAACTAATCTAATAAATAACGGAAACAAGGCAGGAACAAGCATTCCTATAATTCCAACAGCATAAAAAATTGGGATAAAGAGTTTTGCCTCAAACTCTTTTTTAGCAAGATAATTCAAAACTGATTTTAGGTTAAAGGTCATTTCTAATTATTATGTTTTAAAATCACTAGCAATCGACTAAAAGTCTAATGGGGCTTCGCCCCAAACCCCCCTTCCTTTTTTTGTCTTGAAACAAAAAAGGAAGAAAAAAAATTGAAGACAAAACCCTGTCTGCCGACAGGCAGGGATGCTTCCGCCCTCATCCTTGCTGATTTCCTGCCTATACACAAAGCCCGCTTCGCTCACCCGTCAGCTGCGTCTCGCTTGCTCCGGCTCGCCGTTTTGTCATTCCCACCCACATGCTAAAACCAACTCTTTAGTTATTATAGCTCTATATAAAAATATAAATAAGATGTTCAACACTTTTAATTATATTTTGTAGGTCAGCTGTTTTTTTTATATCTAACCCCTCTATTCCTCAATTTTGCAATTAGCAACAAGTTGAATAGCATTAAACTAAATGCATAGCCAAAATCCTCAATAGGAATTGTAAGGAAACGAATTCCAAGGTTTTCATCATTGTTATACCAAACCACCTCTTGGTCGATAAAACTCCCTGTTAGAATTGCGTTTACAATTACAAAGGGAATTAGAATAACCAAAAACGTTAAATAGTAGCTATTAATAACCTTTGATTTATCGAAGAAGGATAATAATAACGCAATAATTACCGAGCTAAAAATATAGACTGTATAAGCTTTATCTAAATTGAACAGAATGGCCACTGATAAACAGAAAATTATTGCGACTGAAAGAGTTCTGCCGAAACCATTCTTTAGCTTAAAATTGGGAAAATAAAGGACCAACGACTCATGCAGAAATATGCTTGCATAAGGAATTATCATAAAAAACAACCACTCTTCAATTGGAAGACCTAAAACTAATTTATTTAGATGATAAGATGAGTTAAATCCCCACACACCAAGTTTTGTAAATAAAACATCAAAAGCAATATAGATAAAAGCAACAGCGAATATTGACGGGAATAGAAATTTCCAAAGTTTATAGAACTGAAGTTTTTTATCAAAGCTCAAGGCAATAGGGACTAGAATTGAGAAGAAAAGTAAAGATGAGTACAGCCACATAGCTTACTTTTTAAAGAATCGTAATGGAAAAATCAACAACCCAAAATTCTTGAAATCATCTGCGCTTTTTGGCCGATGATGAGCAAAATGTGCATTAATAATTGCCTTTGTATAGAGGTTATGATTCTTTCGTAGAAAAGGAATTCGAATCCGCTGATGAATAATTATATCGTGAACAAGAAAATAGGTGAAACCATATAGTGTAATCCCTATTGCGATAAAAACTAAAGAAAAATATCCAAAGTAGAAACCAATTATCATCAGCAGGATAGCAGGAATAGCATAAACCAAAAAGAAGTAATCGTTCTTTTCAAATCCAGAGAATTGCATATCCTCCAGGGCAACTTTCTTTTGATCGTTTACATGGTGATCCTTATGCCATCTCCATAAAAAACCATGCATCACGTATTTGTGATTCGACCAAGCCACAAACTCCATAAAAAAATAGGCTAAGAATAATAATGCAATGTTTATCATACTAATCTAATTTTTAATTAGTCCGTTATCAAACATTCTCTTTACTTAATGGCTTTAAAATATTTCTTATCATACCTTTAAAAACAAGTCCGTGAAATGGATAAACCAGGTACCAGTACAATCTTCCCAATAATCCTAAAGGTCGAAAAGTCGCTGTTTGTATTAGCATTTCATTCTCATCTATTCTAAATTCCAGCCAAGCTTCGCCTGGCAATTTCATCTCTGCGTATAATAGAAGCCTTTTTTCATCCTTGCTAGCAACTAATACCCTCCAAAAATCGAGCGCGTCACCGGGAAAAATATCCGTTTCGCTTTTTCGACCTCTTCTCATACCAACACCACCAAACAGCTGATCAATAAAACCACGGATTTCCCAGAGCCAGTTACCATAATACCATCCTGTTTTTCCACCAATAGACCAAATTTTGAGAAGTGTATTATCAATATTTTCAACTTTTCTTCTACGAATATCTTTAAAGCAACCGTTTACTGGCACTTCAATATATTTAGAAAGGCCATCTTTAATTATATCGCTTGTTTGCGCATCTTTCCAACTCGATAAAATTTGATTTTGTTCAATCCTATCGAATGCTAATTTTATAGAAGTATCATAATCGATTAATGAAATGTTGAGTGCAGTTGCCAAATTATTCGGTTTGCATATCACTTCAACTTTCATGCTATTCACAAGGTTCTTGGCAAGGGTATACGAAGTTGCAGTTACAAAATACAACCAGTATGATGAAATTCTAGGAGTCATTACGGGTATAATAAATATTCTTCTTTTAAGCCCTCTAATTTTTGCAAACCGCAATAACATTTCTTTATAGCTAAGAATATCTGTTCCCCCAATATCATAACTTTTATTATAACTCTCAGCATATCCAATTACTCCCGAAAGGAATTCAACAACATTTCGAATTGCAATTGGTTGACACTTTGTTTTTAGCCAACGGGGAGTAACCATAATTGGAAGCTTCTCTACCAAATCGCGAATAATTTCAAATGATGCGCTACCTGAACCTACTATAATACCCGCCCTTAAAGTTGTTAGCGCAAAAGTTGATTGTGATAGTATTTCTTCGACATTTTTTCGAGACGCTAAATGCTTTGAAAGTTCAACCTCATTCACAATGCCACTTAAGTAGATAACCTGTTTGGCATTTGTATTCTGAATTCTTTCTTTGAAATTTTTAGCACAAGCCATTTCCAAACTCTCAAAATCGCCTGTTTGAGAGGACATAGAATGAATGAGATAGTATGCAATGTCAATATCATCTGGGATGGACTGCAAACTATCCATAATTGAGAAATCGACCTCAATTACGCTAATTTTATCAGGATTATAATTCTTAGTATTGAACCTTTTTTTATCTCTTACACAGCACACCACGCTATGACCTTTTTGAAGTAGATCGGGCAGGAGTAGCTTAGCGATATAACCTGTTGCACCTGTAAGTAGAATTTTCATCTGTTTAAATTTTGTTTGTTAAGGTCAGATGGAATGTCCATGATGTTGAAATTTATTCATTTCGGTTTGTGTTTTATCAATCATGTACATTTCATAACACTAATTTTCTAATCCAATGGTTCAAATATCTATAAAAATTGGCTTTAGCTACCTGAAATTTTAAATTTTACCCTCTCAAAAATCATTTTAAACCAAACGGTGTAATCACTTGGGTTCAGCTCAATATCTTTTTGTAAATCGCTAAAGCTAATATACTTAAACTCCATTACCTCATCGAGGTTTATCGTTGGTTTTTCATCTGTAATGCCGATAAAAACATGGTCAAATTCATATTCTGTAAGCTCGTTATCTAAAACCTCCTTGTAGGTAAAGCTGAACAGCTCATTCAGCTCACACCTCATACCCATCTCCTCTGCCAACCTACGATTTGCAGCATCAATGCTTGACTCGTTTGGGTTAGGATGGCTACAGCATGTATTTGTCCAAAGTCCGTTTGAATGGTATTTGGTCAATGCCCTCCGCTGCAACAGCCACTCGCCTTTAGTATTGCAAATAAAAACGGAAACAGCACGATGAAGTAAAGCATTACGGTGTGCCTCCATCTTTTCGGAAACACCTATTTGATTATCATCACTATCGACTAGAATTACGAATGTATCACTCATTTTATCAGATTAATCTAAGTTTGTAAACAAACATCGCTTTTAGAAGTAAAAACATCTTCTTAAAATTGGAGACGCTAATTCTTGTTTTAAGAATTCTTTCTGCTTGGGTATTTTTAATTTTTTTCAGCAAACTCAGGTAGTAATAGTAAGCTATTAATACTGCAAGTTTCGACCTTTTAGGCAATTTTTTAATACCTACAAACGCCGAATTAAAATCATTCTCTATATCTTTAATTACAACCAATTTATTTTTTTCATCGAACCTGTTTTGTTGTAGTTCTGGGAAATACCTTCGGTCGAGAATTTCTATATCGTTTTTTAAGTCCCGAAGGAAATTAACCTTTTGAAAGGCGGAGCCCAATTTTCGAGCAGGAAATTCAAGCTCTTTATAAAGTTTATCATCTCCATTACAAAAAACTTTCAAACACATGAG
>JAIFLC010000103.1 GCA_020049295.1 Bacteroidota bacterium | reverse complement strand
ACCTCCTGTACTATTTCCTCCAGTGTGGTTATCTGAGTCAATAGAACCGGTTTTAGAACCCTGATTACCTTCTTTACCTGTTTCTCCCTCGCCAGTAGTTGATGTTGCATTTGGATCACGCCCTGGAAATAAAGCACGGGTATCAACTTGCTGTTCTTTTTTAACCTCGGCTTTTTCTTCAGGTTTTGGTTCGGGTTTTACTTCTTTCTTCTCTATTTTCTTTTCTGTCTTTTTTGTTTCTTTTTTTACAACTGGAGCTTCTTCAAAATCTTGTGTTATGTTTTCTTCGTTATCATTTTCCGAATCAGATATATCGGTAGCTTCTTTTGATTCATTTTCTGCGGCTTGTTGTTGGGCTATTTCGTTTAACTTGGGTTCTTCTTGCCCAATTCCTTCATCACTATCGCCAAAATTGATAAGAATTCCTTCTTCGGCTGGGAGTGGAAGAGGAGTAGAGTATCCAAAAAATATAACAAGTAAAAGAATAATCGCATGAAAAACGATTGTCCCAACCAGGCCAGATCTTTTATATTTATTATTAAAAATAGACATATTTAATATGCTGTTGTTGCAAGTATTAATTTCCATTTATTATCTCTGGCAATATTCATAATGTTAACCACATTCTCAATCGGAACAGTACGGTCAGCATGTAAGGAGATGGTTGGTTCAGTAATATTTTCGGCAGCAAACCGATTTTTTAAAATACCTTCAATATCTTCGAGCGAAACAGGTGTTGTTTCTATATAATAATCGAGTGATGGAGTAATTGAAATTGAGGTTATTGCAGTTGCTGGAGTTTGATGTGGACTTTTTGGCAATAAAAGTTTTAAAGCATTTGGAGCCACTAATGTAGAAGTTATCATAAAGAAGATCAATAACAGAAAAACAAGGTCTGTCATTGATGCCATACTAAACTCTGCACTTATTTTATTTCTTCTCTTTAAAGCCATAATTCGCTAGTTTAAAATTTATTCAACAGGTTCGTTGAGTAAATCCATAAATTCTGATGTATTTGCTTCAAGTTGGAAAACTACTTTTTCGACTTTTACAACCAAGGTATTATATGCCAAAAATGCTAATATACCCACAATAAGTCCTGCTACAGTAGTTACCATTGCTGTATAAATTCCATCAGCTAAATCACTAACCACAATGTTATTACCTTTCATTGACATGGTATAAAAGGCCTTAACCATACCCATAACTGTTCCAAGGAAACCAATCATTGGAGCTGCTCCAGCTACAGTTGCAAGTGTAGGCAAATTCTTTTCAAGTTTTGAAATCTCCAAATTACCTACCGTTTCAATAGCTGTATTAATATCATTTAAGGGACGGCCAATTCGTTGCATTCCTTTTTCTATCATTCGTGCTACAGGTGTATCTGTGGAATATCTGTTGTGGATGCTTTTTTTATAGCAAAATACCGTTCAAAAAAGATATATATTGCTACAATCGAAAGAAGTACTATTGGAATCATAATCCAACCTCCTTTAAGAGCCATTTCCCAGAACGATAATTTTAATTCGCCCGTTAGAGCTGGATTTGAGAGATCTTCTGTTACATTAATTTGTAAAAGAATAAATAATAAACTATTCATATTTGATCTTTTTAAATTTACTTATTATTAACGTAATTGATGTTTCAATATTTTGCAAGTTAATTTTTTTACTAGCATTATAAAAGCTATTTGGGACTTATTTCTTCTTCTTTTTTACCGGTTAGCCTATTCCAGAACTGTTTCATAAGACCCGAAAATGTGTTAAACTCTTCTCTATAAAAAATACCTACACCTTGAGTATATGGCGATTCTTCATAAATAAGTTTATCATTTGCTTTGTTAAATGCTTTTACTCTTAGTTTTCCACTTTTATTTATTTTTACCTCTACAATAACGTCGCCAACAATACTGCTTGCTTGTTCTGTTTGTCCTCCATAACCAACATTCCCATTAAGTAATACTCTGTCATTCAATAATTGTGTCGATAATGCCACATCAATCTGATCTTTGCTTATTTCATCTCCAGGTCTATAGTTAACACCTATATCCCATTCATCGCTAATCTGCGATAACCAGTTGCTTAGCTGATTAGATAATAGTTCAGTAGTGGTAGTAGTAGCTGAACCTGTTCCGTATTGGGCAATTCCGAAATTTGTCTGATCTGGGTCGTCATAAATAAAGTTATTAATAAACAGTAACGAAAGGAATTGCTTATTAAGTTTTTCCTGCGTATTAATCACCATACGCATTTGATTTTTAGTCTCTTCATCAGATGTAGGTAATTCAATGTTAAATCTTACTTCGGGATTTTTTAGGCTTTGGGTCATAAAGATCTGACATTCGACAGGAATTCTTTTTCTATGGTAATCTGATGAGTCAGAAGGAAACAGGTTGGATAATGGAGCTCTAAGGTTATAAACGGCTTCAATATCTACGTTTGCATCATATGGACTCCCATTCCATACAATTTTACCTCCACGTTCAATGTCGAATCGTTTATTTAAAATGTTACCCAATGTAAACAAATAATCACCTTCTTCGATATTATAATCGCCGTACATATTAAAATTACCATTTTTATCAATTATAAGTTTAAGATCTCCTTCACCTTTTGCTCGAATTAAATCACCAATTTTTGAATCGAAAATAAGTTGCGTTTCAGCATCTGGAGTAACCTGCAAATCGAAATTTAAACGGAAACCTGATAAATTGTAAACGGTATTTTCTTCTTGTTCAGTAACTCTTATTGTGTCCTCTTTATTAAAAAAGGTGACAAAGCTAGATTCACCAACTTCATCAGATTTTGAAATGGGAATATTTATTTTTGTATTTTTTTCTGTTTTTCCAGAAATGTCAATCGTTATGGTTTCATTACCCCCAAAAATATTAATAACCCCTGTCATGTATGCTATTCCATAAAACTGCTGATTATCTTTTCCAGTGGTATTAAGGGCCATAAAGCTCCTGGGTCTAATATTGAAATTATAGGTAATACTTTTTTTAGCTCCAAAAGTGACAATACCTGTTGTAATTGCTCTATTATTTTGCTGATCTAATACAGGAATATCAGTAAAAATGATTGAGTTGTTTTTTATCAATACATCCGATGTAAAATTGTATCTGGTTTTTAGATAATCGATTGTAAGAGCACCTTTGTCCATTTTTAACATCCCATTAAATTCGGGATTTTTAAAGGTTCCTTTTAATGCAACATCTCCAGATGCTTTACCTTTTATGTTGGATGCAAAACTCTTTAAAAATGAGTTTAAAATGCTCGCATTAAATTGATCTAATGAAATATTGAAATCTAAATACTTATTTTCAGGCGTATATTCTCCAGCAATGGATAAGTTGCGGTTTTCATTTAAACTGGTAAAGGCATTGACAAATATTGATTTTTTTTCGTTGTTCCAATTTGTTATGATATATGTATTTCCAATAGGTTCATTATTGAATACAAGATTTTCGACTATTATATTTGAACTAAATAAAGGCTTAACGTATAAATTTGATAAACTGCCATTTCCATTAATAATTCCATTAAACTCAAGATGCATTTCTTTGGTAATGATATTAATGTTTGCAAGACTAAGATTGCCAAAATCAATAAATAACGAATCGGTTAAGTTTTTAGAAATTTTTCCATTTATCTTAAAAAACTGATCATTATGATTTATAATAAAATTGTTTATTGCAATTGTTGTTGAATCGATTCGGACTAATGCTCTGTTCATTCTCCATAATGTATCTTTAATTACTATATCCGAAGGGAGAACAACAATATCGAAACCATGCTTTGTATTTAGTTCATTTTTTCTGATTTTGGCTGATGCTAAAAATTTTCCCTGATTTTTAATTGTATCTTGATTATTCCAATCGATTCTGAAGTTTATTTCATCGTTACTTGTTAACGAGGTAGTTCGGAAATCTTCAATAACAATATAATCGCTTATTCGGGCTTTTTTTACCTTTGTAATAGCCGTAAATAATGAAGTATCAGAAAAAGTAACAATACTTACACCGGTAAAAGTGTGATTTTTAATTTTTAATTCAGGACTTGATGCTGTAAGGAAAAAACGACTTTCATGCGCCCCATATTTAAATTCAAGTGTCGAATTGTCGGCAATTATTATGTTAGGTAAGAATAATTTACTTAGTGATGATGTATTCTTTAAATGAAGATCAACAGTAAAATTATTTGGATAATCGATTTTTAGCGTATCGCTTGGATTATTTATGAGCGAAGGCAAATAATTATAAAATATACTTTTAATAGATTGTACCAATGTTTTAGATTTATAGGTACCGAATAACAATCCGTCAATATAATCAGATTTTAGGGTAATCTTATGGGTGTCACCAAATTGTTCTGATGTGATTTTGATGGTTTCAAAGTCTACATTTTCGCTATGTTTAGTAATATTGGTATTGCTTAATTGAATCTCACCAATAGCATTATCAATATTATTTCCTACAAAATTTGCCTTTATATCAAATGCCAACGTTGACGAGGTATCTTTTTTATCAATATTTAATTCGTAGAGGTTTGCTTTTGGAAGATTTGCCGTAAAGTTAAAAGCTGGAATCTGGCCCGAAAAATCCAAACCACCACTAAAATCAAACTCAATATTTGGATCGGTAATACTTAAAAAGCCATCATATTTTTTTTCTGTAAGGTATCCATCAATAATTATATTCTGGTAATTGTAATTATTAATTTCAATTGTATTTATAATTCCTTCGGTTCTAAGGGCCATAGATTTATTACTTCCAATAGTGCCCTTTACCTGAGCGTTTAAACTTACATTTCCAAATAAATCTGGATTGCTTAAAAAAGTACCCAGGTCAAAACCTGATGTTTTAAGATTTCCATTAATTGCCAGGTTCTTGTCTCCAATGGGCTTTAGTGAAATATCTGTCGATGCATTACCTAATGAGGAAACAAACCTACCATATGTAACAAAATCACCAACAAAACCGGTAAAATTACCTTCGTAGGTTATTTTGCCTAGCGTTTTTAAATTTTTTGGAAATTCAATTTTATTTTCAGGACTATATAGCTTATTAATGATTTCAAAATCAGCTGCGTATGTTGTGAATTTTTTAAAATCAATAAAGATAAATGTTTGGTTAATATCTGGTAAACCATTAAAGTTAAAGTCAGTAATTAATTCAGTTTGTTTTCCAGCCTGAAGCTTTACATCTTTTCCTTTTAGGGAGCTTACTCTTCCATAAATGTATCCAGACAGACCTATGTTTATTGGTATTTCTTTAAGTCGAGGTGCAAAATAGCCAACATCTATAAGACTGACATTTGATTCTTTAAATGCAAGACTAAGTTTTATCAGATTGTTAAAATCCTGATAATCATCAAAATCATTATGTCTTAAAGAAATTGAATCAGATACAATATATGAATTTGCTGTTCTGATTGTTATGTCGTTAAATTTCATTTGAGTATTACCAATACTCATATTAGCTTTAACACTATAAACTTCAAATCCCGACTTTTCGGTAAAACTAAGCTTTCGAACAAGAAATGAAACAACTCCATTTTCAACCCACATATCTGTAACTTCGAGTTGTTTAATATAACAAACCATATGATCAAAATCGACTCCGTATTTTTTTTCCTTATTGCGGTTAGTTCGATATCTGAATACCGATTCATTCATTTTGATATTTTTAATATCAACTTTCCATTTTTGCTTTTTGTTTATAGTGGTGTCTTTACTAATAAACTGATCAGTAATAAACTTAATATTTATTGACGATGAAGTATCTTTATACAAATAAAATTTTGCGTGGTACAAATCAGCATCATCTATACTAATCGTTTTCGTTTTTCGGTTGAGTTTATTTATACTTACCGTAATTTTCTCTGAAAATAATAATGTGTCTTTATATTGATCTTCGATGTAAACGTTTTTTAAAATGATTCTGTTAAAAAAGCTGAAGTTAACCGATTCAATTTTAAATTTTGCATCGAGATTTCTGGAGATTTCATTAGTAACTATTTTAACAAGATACGTTTGTACGCGGTTGCTTTGGAGTATAAAATATGCTGATACCGGAATCACTATTAACACCAGGATTGAAATAATCGATATTTTTGATATTTTTTTGATACTTTTGTGCATTAGATTATACTAACGCAAAAGAAATAAAAAAAATTATAAAAACCTTTAAATTCGGGCAATAAATGAGTGTTATAATATTGGGAATTGAATCTTCGTGCGATGATACTTCGGCAGCAGTAATTAAGGATGGGTATTTGCTTTCTAATATAATAGCAAATCAAAATGTACATAAGGCTTATGGTGGGGTTGTTCCTGAATTGGCATCACGGGCTCATCAGCAAAATATCATTCCTGTGGTTGATCAGGCAATAAAAACTGCCGGGATAAAAAAAGAAGAAATTAGTGCGGTTGCATTCACTCGTGGCCCTGGGTTATTAGGATCATTGCTTGTGGGTACGTCTTTTTCAAAATCATTTGCGTTGGCTTTACATATTCCAATTGTCGAAGTAAATCATCTTCAGGCGCATATATTGGTTCATTTTATTAAGCAATATCAATCTGAAAACCGATTACCCGATTTCCCATTTCTCTGTTTACTAGTTTCTGGGGGGCATACACAAATTGTTATGGTTAAGGATTATTTGGATATGGAAATAATTGGACAAACTATTGATGATGCTGGTGGCGAAGCATTTGATAAATGCGCTAAAGTCATAGGATTACCTTATCCGGGAGGGCCAGGTATTGACCAAAATGCTCAGTCGGGTAATAAATTTGCATTCACTTTCAGTAAACCTCGAATAAAAGATTATGATTATAGTTTTAGTGGTTTAAAAACATCTTTTCTGTATTTTATTCGTGATCATATTAAAGAGAATCAATATTTTATAAAAGAAAATATGAATGATTTATGCGCCAGTATACAACATTCAATAGTCGAAATATTAATGCAAAAGTTGATTCTCGCAAGTAAAACTACCGGTATAAAAAACATTGCAATTGCAGGAGGTGTATCTGCTAATTCGGGACTTCGAAGTGCTGTATTGGATGCATCGGAAAAATATCATTGGAACACATTTATACCTGAGTTTAAGTTTACAACAGATAATGCTGCAATGATTGCTATTACAGGTTATTATAAGTATTTAAATAAAGATTTTGCTTCTCAGGATATTGCTCCTTTGGCCCGTTTTAAGTATTAAAAAAACCGAAAGTTGTACAATTAATCGATTAAAGAATTAGTTTTTTACGAATTCCTATTGTTGTTTTTTCTTATGTGATCTTGTCGAAATATATACAATACCAATAATTAATATTAAAAATAATACTGTAAAAAATACTTGTCTCTGAATTAACTTATACACAGGTTTCATTCGGTTTGTATTGTCAGTAATTACTGATAAAGCAAAATCAGGAAGCCTTGTTGAAGGATCTTGCTCAATATACATAAATTCGACGTTCATCTTTTGGCCACGGATATCAAAGTTCACAGTTATATCTTCCTTATTAGTGAATGTAGTTGCAATAACACTATCCGGTATATATCTGTTTAAGGGTTCATCAATAAGTGGAAATTGATATTCAGTATTACCAAACCAATAATTTACCGATACTATGTTTTCATTCTGTTCGGCTATTTTTTTCAAACGGTTACGGAACATATCCATAATTTTATCAGCTACCTCTGAATAACTTCCAATTTCAATTATGTATTTACCATCTTTTGTAGCCTGATATGAATAGGAGCGAAGTCTTTTTGTTGATGATTCGAATTGAAATTTTTCTGCAAAAAAAGCTCTTGATTTTTGAATACGATCTAATAGTGCAATACGTTCGGAACCAAAAGCTGTAAAATCTAAACCCCAATCAGGTGTATATGTGGTATTTACAATTATATATTCATCAATTATATATAAATCATGAAATACAGTATCTAATCCCATTTTATTGAGCTCATCGATTAGATTTACAGATTTAAAATCAACGGCAGGACTCATTACTGTAAGTTTTTCGAGTACCATTTTCTGAAGATCATAGAATGATTTTTCAAAAGTCTTAAGAGACGAGGTTTGAAAATCACTTAAACTGATTATTTCTTCTTTTATCTTATTACGTAAGGCTTCTTCGCTCTTTTCCTGTATTTTTATAGCATCACGAATAATTATAATGGCAAATAATGAGTTTAACAGTAACACAGCTAATGAAATCTGCCAGAATAAAACGGTAAAAACCGATTTGCCGTTCGAAGTTGTTTTCATGGTTTTCTTTATTAAAATTGCAGTTAAGTTAGTAAAAAAAGTTGAATAACGAATTTTTTAAATGTTGATAATCAATTTAGAACGATTAAAATATAGTATTAATTATTGAATATCAGGTGCTTTGAATTTTAAATTTTATTCAATAAAACCTGGGTTATCGATGTTGATTAAACTTTTTGTAACCAACCACAAATTTAAAATGCTCAAAAAATATTAATACCTTTGAGCGGTATCTTTTAGTTGTAAACTTTTAACTTATAACTTATAATTTATGTACGACATAAAACAACATAGTCTTTATAAACCCATGGAAGTAGATTCGGTAATTTCATCAGTATTTACTATTTACTTTAAATGGTTTTTTAAACTTTTTCTATTTACTTTTTTAACAGTTTTATTAGTACAGTATTTATACTATAGCACTGGTTTTTATGAGATTATGAAAACATTTGATCCGACTTATGTGGAAGGTAATCTGGGTTTTTTCTTCAAACTTCTTGCTAAATTATTGCTTATATCTGTTTTGGTTTATGGTATTTTAAATGCCTTCTTAATAAATTATCTTTTTGTGAAAGACATTGATCCAAATGCTTCATTCGGTTCAATATTAGGTGATTCTATACGTAAACATTCCATTCATATGATTTTCTTCCTCATTCTCACATCGGTTATTATATTTTTTGGGATGATGTTTGGTATTATCGTTTTTATAATTGGCATATTGTTGGCTGCAATTTATCTTGGAACAGTTTTAATAAGCGGATGCACAATCGTTGTTGTAGAGCAAAAGAATGCCTTTGATGCTATTGGTCGTTCATTTTCATTAACTCATAAAGATTTTTGGCAATCAATTGGATCTTTTGTATTGTTTATTTTAATCCTGATTTTAATTTCAATAGTTTTAAGCGCGGTTGTTGCAATTCCAGTTGTTATCATGTTTTTTGGAAATGTTACCGAGGGAACCAATATTTTTGAAGCCTTTAATTTAGGTCTTTATGAGATTGGTATATGGCAGGTAATTTTAAACGCTTTAGTTTCTGCAATTACATTCCCTTTGTATGCCATTTTTTCGCTGGTTTTGTATTTCAAACTTAAATACACCGAAGATCAAAAAGCTATTTTTACCAACCAATAGCACGAAAAAGAAAATACTCTTAAATAAAACACTACATGTCAATTATAATTAAAGATGTAATTGTTTTACCAAACAATTTAATTATTTTTTTGTTTCAAATAAAAACATTAAAATGATTCATATTCTTTCGCCTGCAAAAACACTCGATTATAAGAATTCCATTCAGACAAGAGTATTCACACAACCTGATCTGCTTAATGAATCGAAGCTATTAATGAATGAATTACAAAAGCTCAATCCGAAGGACCTTGAAAAACTAATGAGTATTAACACCGAATTAGCATTACTTACCTTTGAGCGCAATTTGTCGTGGCACTTTCCATTTAATACTGATAATGCAAAACAAGCGATTGCGGTTTTTAAAGGACAGGTATTTATTGGTTTAGAGGCAAAGACTTTGTCGGAGAAGGATTTATTGTTTGCGCAAAATCACTTGAGAATATTATCTGGTTTATATGGTGTTTTGCGCCCTCTTGATTTAATCCAACCATATAGGCTTGAGATGGGAACAGAGTTGACAAATATCAAGGGCAAAAACCTTTACCAATTCTGGGGAATAAGACTTACTGAAATTATTAATGCCGAAATAGCAAAACAAAAAAACAAGGTTCTTATTAATCTTGCATCAAATGAGTATTTTAAAGCAATTAATCCAAAACAAATTAAGGGAAAAATTATTACCCCTGTATTTAAAGAATCGAAAGGAAATGAGTATAAGCAGGTAACTATTTATGCAAAAACTGCACGAGGATATATGAGTAGGTTTATTATTCAAAATCGCATCGAAAATCCCGAAGACATTAAGGCCTTTGATACAGAAGGTTATTTATTTAATCCTGATTTATCTAATCAGAGTAATTGGGTTTTTACCAGATAATCTGTGCAAGCTATTCAATCTGAAAAACCAAAATCCCATATTCCTTTTTGCCTTGTGTAAAGGATGCAAATAGAGTAGTACCTTTTATATAGATGCTATGGAATTTCTTGTCTTTATCTTCATGCTCAAATATTTTTTCGGGTTTCTCTGGTTCGCGTATATCATAAACTTCGATGGATTTTGAGCAAGCAACATACAGATAATTTCTATCAATCAATAAATCCATCGCTTTACCATTGGTTTTTATTTCTTTTACCTCGTGAGGATAAAGGGGCAGATTAAGATTTAATACTGTCAGTCCTCTAAAATCGTTTGCTACATATCCAGTAGAGGCTCTTACAAGAATCTTGTTTGCCGGTGCTTCGTTTACAAAATCCTTTGGAAATTCGGCTTGTTTGAAATTTGTAAACGGCTCGAGAAATTTAAAGGTCTTAAGCCCTCGCGAACTTCCTGATATCATAATGTAGGGCGGAAAAATCTGTATGTTTTGAACAGGAAAATCCTTTACATTGTTTCTCGAAACCATTTCGATGTTTGCTAAATCAGTAAAATCAACAATTTCTAGCCCCATATTTTTAAACCCTAACAGAGCAAAGTTTTCGAAAATTTCAACACAGTATACTTCCTGATGTCTGTAATAGGTTCCAATACTATATAAGGTTTCAGGGTCACTGATATCCAAAATCTTTAATCCAAGATCACCATATGACAAATATGCTCTGTTCCCAAAAACTTTTATTCCATATGCATTACCAAAAACTTTTTCGCCATATCTTTTTTCGTATTCTTCGTATTTCGATATTTTTTTTATGTTATTGATATCTGAAATATTCAAAACATGCAGTTCCTCATTACCTAATGGGAGAAATAGTAACGTATCTTTGATGTCGAAGTTAGTAAGACTAATTTTTTTGCCACTCGATGTGTACGTTGACAAAGGGTATATATATTGGGCAACTGTAGTTTCATTTAAAGCAACAATAAGAAAGAGGAAAATTAACATTCTTTTCATACATGATTTTTGTTAAATGGAAATGCAAAAATAATTAAATAACGATTATCAAATAATTTATTCTACATAAATTACTAATCCCTTTAAATATTCACCCTCAGGATGATAGATGCTAACTGGGTGATCTGCAGGCTGTGTTAGCTGATGTAATATTCGTACATTTCGACCTGTATTTGCCGCGGCAGCAAACACGCTTTTTCTGAATTCTTCTTTGCTTACTACCTGCGAACATGAAAAAGTGAAAATGATTCCTCCGGGTTTAATCTTTTCTATCGCTTTGGCATTTATTCTTTTGTATCCCTGTAACGCGTTTTTAAGAGCATTGGTGTGTTTTGCGAATGCCGGTGGATCAAGAACAATAAGGTCGTATTTCTGATCAATCGAATTTAAATAGTCGAAAGCATCGACAGCGAAACTCTCATGCTTATTTGTTTTTCCAAAATTAAGTTTAATGTTTTGGTTGGTTAAATCAATAGCTATCTGCGAACTATCAACCGAATGAACCAATGAAGCACCTCCTCTCAAGGCATAAACCGAAAATCCACCTGTATAACCAAACACATTTAAAACAGAACGATTCTGTGCATATTCTGAAACCAGTTTTCTATTCTCTCTTTGATCGATAAAAAAACCGGTTTTTTGCCCTTCCTCCCAACTTATTTTAAACTTATTTCCATATTCGAGTAAAATATTTTCTGAAAGACTACCATATAGATATCCATTTTTTGGATGAATATCCGATTTGAAAGGAATGGTTGATTCACTTTTGTCGTAAACTGCTGATAACTTTTTACCGTAAACCTTTTTTAATGCTTCGAGAACATTTTCTCTGGATAAATACATACCAATGGAATGCATTTGCGTTACTGCTGTACCATTATAAAAATCTATGATTAAGCCAGGTAAACCATCACCTTCTCCATGCAAAAGTCTATAAACATTATTATTCTGATTATCTGCCAGACCAAGCATTTTTCTTAATGTATAAGCACTTTCTATTTTCTTATTCCAAAAATCCTGATCAATCGTTTCATTTTTAAAAGATATTATACGTATTGCAATTGATCCTATTTGATAATGACCAATAGCAAGAAATTCATTATTTGAACTATAAACTTCAACCAACTCACCTTCGGTTAGTTGCTCTGTATTTGTTTTTATGGCACCCGAAAATATCCACGGATGATATCTTTTTAACGATTGTTCTTTACCTGGTTTAAGTAGTATTTTTGGATAACTCATGGTTTATTTTTAATGATAAGGAATATTTTATTGTCTATAATTGATTGTTAAGTTTTCTGTAGATCTGCAAACAAGCCCACGCATCGGTAGCTGCATATATTTGCTGTGCTTCAGTTAGTTCTGGACGATCCCAGTTGGTTACTTGTTGTGATTTCGATATCCGTTGTTCAAAAATAATGGCCATAATTTTCTTCAGACTTGTACTTTTAATACCAAAAGCTTTCACATAGTGCTGCAAATCTATAAAACTCTCTGCTTCAAAATTATTTAATCGCTTTAAAATTTGAATATCATCTTTAAGTGCAAGTCCAATTTTTTTGATTTCGGGATTTTCAAATATTTCGACCAAAGGCTTTGGTAAACCTATCAAGTTTACTCTAAAAAGAAAAGCCTGACTGGGTGTTGCAAGTTGCAAAAGTGAAACAGGATTATTAGCTCCTTTTTTAAATGAGGGTCTGGTTTCGGTGTCAATACCAATAATTTGCTGATTTTTTAATAACCCAGCAAAATCTTCAACTTTTTTATGTGTATCAATAATAAATACCTTACCTGCAAACTGAACTAAGGGATAATCTTTTATTTCTTCATTGGTTATATCTTCTGCAAACATCTCTAATTCAGATTATTAATATCTTTTTGCCTTTGTGTAATAAACCATTCAGAGGTATCTCTTTCGTCTGGATCCGAATCGTCAATAATATTGCTCAGATTTTCAATATCTGGATTTAGCAATAGTGTATGAATTGCTTTTAGTGCATTTACTGCTTTTTGACCCCAGTATTCATCAAAATTAGCATGACATTCACCCAAAGCATCCTGCATAGTATCTTCGGTACCCATATTTACTAAACTTATAAAATTTTTGATATCCTGGTAAATATCTGCAATATCTTCGGCAATACTTAAGGAGATAATTTCTGGATTATTAGTGGTTTCAGAGATTTGAACGTCCTTATACTCATCAAAGGAACCTAGTTTTTTTTGTATTGAATCGTGCACAAGGGACCAATCTTCTTCAGTTACAAAGGTCTCAATATCTTCATTCACCACATAATCAGATTTTGGCAATAAAGATCCCTTTAAATAGAGCAGTGATAATATTTTTCTTGATTTGTCTAAAAAATCGAAAGGTGAAAATGTTATGGCTTTTTCAACAAACAAACAAAATTCTGCTGAAATAGTTATGAAATCTGTAACTCCCTGTGAGTATACAAAATTATTTTCTGAATCGTTTTGCATTCTTTAATCGTAAAAATCAGTTGCAAAGTTATAAAAAAAGTCGGTATTAAGTAGTTTTAAAATACTAAGGCATAATTAGGCTGGAGTTTTAAGTACTAAATTATTCTTTGGTTTTTAACCAACATAAAAGCTCCTGATCATTTTTTGTTATTTTTTCGTTATCGAGTAACCACTGGATGACCCTAATTACTTTATCTTTTTTGTATTTTGATTGGCTAACCAATTGATCGAGATTTGTTGGTTGTGTCTGAAGAATGTCTTTTAATTCATCAAGTATTAGATCAAACTCATATTTACTTAAGTCAAGTTCGTTTCTACGGGTACAAACATCACACATTCCACATCGCTCAGGATTGCTTTCGCCAAAATAACCAAGCAAAACCTGACTTCGGCATTTATTGGTTGAAGCAGCATACTGAACAATCGCTTTCAGTTTTTCGAAGTATCGTTGTTTACGAAAATCATAGTTTTCACGCGAAATATGTAATGATTTATCATCAAGTCTTTCTTCGGAATAGTATATAATTGGATTTTTCCGTTGAGGTATATAATCGATTATACCTGTTGATTTCAAACGGTTAAGAAACTTAAAAACAGTATCAAGATCAACCTTTGCTTTTTGAGCAAGCGAATGCTCGTCAATACTTACATAATCAGAAAAAACACCTGTATAAGATCGCAAAATGAGTTTTATAAATCCATCAAACTGGGCATTGGCTACCTGAAATTTGTATAGGTCATCGCGGTTGGTTTTAAAATGAATTTTAGATGGATTATTTAATTCATCAGTAAGCTCGATATATCCTTCTCGCTGCAAAAAGTTCAAGCTACTTATGATTTTTAATAAACTAAAATTGTAATTTTTTGCAAAATCATACATGATGAAATCGTATGAACTGTTTTTTCCACCACCATAAGGGATTTTAAAAAAATTGCCCAATGCATGATATACTTCTTTTATTTCTTTTATTTCCGGAAAATTAGAATCTATTCGTTGTTCAGCTTTTACTTTGTCGGAGTTATTGTAAAGCAAAACGGCATATGCTTTTTTCTCATCGCGTCCGGCACGACCTGCTTCCTGAAAATAGGATTCAATACTATCGGGTAAATCAATATGAATAACAAAGCGTACATCAGGTTTGTCGATACCCATACCGAATGCATTCGTTGCTACAATAATCCTTGTTGTACCTTGCTTCCAGGCATTTTGTTTTTTACTTCGGTCTTCGTGTTTTAATCCTGCATGATAATAATCGGCAGATATTTTATTTTTCTGCAGAAAAACTGCTATTTCTTTTGTTTTTTTACGATTGCGTACATAAATAATTCCACTTCCTTTTACCTTATTTATTGTTTCGAGCAAATATTTCATCTTATCATCAATATTACGAACCAGATAAACCAGGTTTTTCCGTTCGAAACTTTTTTGAAGCAGGTTTTTCTCTTTAAAATTTAATTTTTGTTGAATATCATCAACTACTTTTGAAGTAGCCGTGGCAGTGAGTGCTAGAACTGGAACATCAGGTATAAGATTTCGAAATTCAGCAATTCGAAGATATGATGGTCTGAAATCATAACCCCACTCTGAAATGCAGTGAGCTTCATCAATAGCTAAAAGGTTAATTTGCATGTGTTTTACCCTCAACTGAAAAATTTCGGTATCCAGTCGTTCGGGCGAAACATATAAAAACTTAACGTTACCATAAATACAATTTTCAAGCGTAATATCGATTTCATCTCTCGACATTCCCGAATAGATAGAAAGAGCTTTTATACCTCTGTTATTCAGGTTTTCAACCTGATCTTTCATTAAAGCAATTAATGGTGTAATTACAATACATAAACCTTCTTTAGCCATTGCTGGTACCTGGAATGTAATTGATTTTCCGCCACCTGTAGGCATAAGGGCAAGAGTATCCTTTCCCGACAATACAGAGTTAATAATATCTTCCTGTAGAGGTCTGAATTTAGAATATCCCCAATATTTAACCAATATTTGTTCGTACTGGTTCATGTTGTTTTTTTATATGTATTTTTGAGCAGGTTAAAAATCGTTAAAAAAATCGATTCTTTTGATATTATGAAAATTTAAACCCAATAATTTACCAATTTTTTGTAATTTGGCACAATTTTAAAAGTACAAAAATCTACAAAACAATGTCGTTTTTAAAAGATAAAGTTTCAATGGAGGGTCTAACATTCGATGATGTATTGTTAATTCCTCAATATTCAGAAGTACTGCCACGAAATGTGGATATTACTACTCGCTTTTCGAGAAATATTACCTTAAACGTTCCTATCGTTTCAGCTGCCATGGATACTGTTACCGAGGTAGAACTTGCAATTGCTATTGCTCGGGAGGGTGGAATAGGTGTAATTCATAAAAATATGAGTATCGATGAGCAGGCAAGACAAGTAAAAGCAGTAAAACGTGCTGAGAATGGGATGATTTACGATCCAATCACAATTCTTAAAGATGGTACCGTAGGCGATGCTTTAAGCCTTATGAAAGAATATAAAATTGGAGGTATACCTGTTGTTGATAAAAAGAAAACCCTTATTGGTATTGTTACAAATAGAGATTTGCGTTTTGAAAAGTCGATGAATAAAAAAATAGCGGAGGTAATGACCAAAGATAATATCATTACTACGCATCATACAACGGGACTTGAAAAAGCTGCTGATATTTTAAAACGACATAAAATTGAAAAACTTCCGGTAGTAGACGAAAATAATAAGCTTATCGGACTATTAACCTATAAGGATATTACTAAAATAAAGGATAATCCAATTGCTTGTAAGGATTCAAAAGGAAGATTAAGAGTTGCTGCAGGTGTAGGTGTTACACATGATACCATTGAAAGAGTAACTGCTTTGGTAAAAGCAGGTGTTGATGCTATTGTTATAGACACAGCGCATGGTCACTCGAAAGGTGTTATCGATATGCTAAAAAAGGTAAAGAAAACATTCCCCGAGATTGATGTAGTTGTGGGTAATATCGGTACCGGCGAAGCAGCTAAAGCACTTGTAAAAGCAGGAGCCGATGCGGTTAAAGTAGGTATTGGTCCTGGATCAATTTGTACAACCCGAGTAATTGCTGGCGTGGGTTTACCACAGCTTTCTGCAATTTATGAAGCAGCCAAAGCAATTGAAGGCTCTGGTGTTCCTGTTATTGGTGATGGCGGATTACGTTATTCGGGTGATATTGTTAAAGCAATTGCTGCTGGTGCTGATACCGTTATGGCTGGTTCTTTGTTTGCTGGTGTCGAAGAATCGCCCGGTGAAACAATCATTTACAATGGACGAAAGTTTAAAGCATACCGAGGAATGGGATCTATTGAGGCAATGCAACAGGGTTCGAAAGACAGATATTTTCAAGATGTGGAAGATGATATCAGTAAACTTGTTCCTGAGGGTATTGCTGCACGAGTTCCATTTAAAGGTAGTTTGTCAGAGGTTATTTATCAGATGGTTGGTGGTTTAAGGGCTGGTATGGGTTATTGCGGTGCTCCTGATATCAAATCATTAATGCAGGCCAAGTTTGTTAGAATAACATCTGCCGGCGTAAATGAAAGTCACCCGCACGATGTTGCTATTACTCGTGAAGCACCTAATTACAGCCGACAAATTTAATTTACTATCAAAAAGAAAAAATCCATTTGATATGAATAAAAGAGTATTTTTTGTTCTTGCATTTTTTTTAAGTATTCAGTTAAATGCTCAGCAGCAAACTAATGAAACGTTGTTAACTATTGACGGAAAAAAAATAAGCAAGGATGAATTTCTAAGACTTTATAACAAGAACAAAACAAATATTACTACTGGTGAAATAATATCAGTAGATGAATATCTTCAGCTATTCATTAATTTCCAACTTAAGGTTCGAGAAGCAGAAAAACTTGGATTTGATACATTGGTTTCATTTAAAAACGAACTAAAAGGATATAGAGATCAGTTGGCTAGACCCTATCTTATTGATAAAGAAACAAACGATAAACTAATTAAGGAAGCATATACACGATTGCTATCCGAAGTAAGAGCCAGTCATATCCATGTTGAATTAAGTCCAGATGCTTTGCCGGAAGATACGTTGTTTGCCTATGAAAAAGCAATAGCTCTTAGAAACAGAGTATTTAACGGTGAACCATTCGAATATGTTGCTAAAGGCGCTTCTGACGATAAGTCTGTTAAATATAACGAAGGCGATTTAGGCTATTTCACGGTTTTTGATATGGTTTATCCTTTCGAAAGTGCTGTTTATCAAATGAATGTTGGTGATATATCAATGCCTATACGAACGCAGTTTGGATATCATATCATTAAAAAGACAGATGTTCGAAAATCAATTGGACAAATAAAAGTTGCGCATATTATGCTGTTAACTCCTCAGGGAATTATTCCTGCAGATGAGCAGCGTAAAAAAGAACAGATTAATGAAATTTATCATCGTATTAAAAATGGTGAGGATTTTTCTGAACTTGCAAAACAATACTCCGAAGATAGAGGTTCGGTAAACAATGGAGGTGAATTGCCATGGTTTGGAACAGGTAAGATGATTCCTGAATTCGAAAAAGCTGCGTTTAGCTTGGCTGCAAATGGAACTATTTCACAGCCCGTTAAAACTAGTTTTGGATGGCATATAATTAAACGAATTGACCGCAAAGAGGTTGGTACTTTCGATGATATGGAATCTGAGTTGAAATATAAAATTGGAAAGGATCAACGGATTGAAATTGCCCGAACAGCATTGGTAAATAAACTAAAAAAACAATATGGATTTAGGATTAAAGAATCCAATACTCCTATATATTTTGATACGATTGAAAACAGGCTAATGGCAAATCACAAGTATCTCGATAAAAAATTTAAGCAAAATGATACGTTGTTTGTGTATTCAGGCAAAGTAACTCGCGAAAAGGAATTCAAGGATTATTTAAACAGTTTGGAAGGAACTTCTAATTTAAATCCGGATGGACTTAAATTTCTTTTTAATCTTTTTATCGAAAGCAAAATTCTCGAAATTGAAGACAAGATGTTGGAAAACAAGTATACTGAATTTAAATTTACCGTTAAGGAATATCGGGATGGAATTTTATATTTCGAAATAACAGACCAAAAGATTTGGTCAAAAGCGCTAAATGATTCTATTGGCCAATTGAAGTTTTATGAAGATAATAAACAGAATTATTTGGGAGAAGAAAAATATGAAGGGTCTGTTTACTATGCTTCAAATCCTAAAATTTTAAAAAAGGTGTCCAAAATAATTAATAAAAGCACCTTTGGTTCAAAAATCACAAATGATGATTTACTTAAAAAATTCAATTCAACAAATAACGAACAATTAAAAATTGTGACAAGCGTTTTTAAAAAGGGTGAAAATGAATATGTTGATTATTATATTTGGAAGATGACTAAACCAGATAATTTTAAAAATGCAATAGTAAAAGGTAAAATTTTACCTCGATATTATAAATCATTTGCAGAAATTAAGGGCCAGATTATATCTGATTATCAAAATTTATTGGAGAAAAGCTGGACAGAGGAGTTGCGTAAAAAATATGAAATTAAGATAAATGAAACAGTTTTATCAGAATTAAAATAAAATCATGAGGACTTTAGTATATATATTTTTATTGTTCTTCCTAGTATCTTGTTCAAAAGAAAAATCGACGGACTCAAATCGCGCAGTAGCAAAAGTATATGATTCATATCTTTATGTAAGTGATTTAGAGGGGATAGTTTCTCCTAAAATTTCAAAAGATGACAGTATTATAATTGTGCGAAATTATATTAACAATTGGATTAAAAAGCAGCTTATGGTTCGTAAAGCAGAAATTAATCTGTCGAATGAAAGTAAAAACATACAAAAAGAAATTGATGATTACAGATCTTCATTATTAATATTCAGATATAAGCAAGAATTAATAAGACAAAAAATAGACACCATAGTTACAGAAAACGAAGTAAAAAACTATTATAATCAGTTTTCAGGAAATTTTATTTTAAATCAGAATATCCTTAAGGCAACTATAATTAAGGTTTCGAATCAGGCTCCTGATATTCAAAACCTAAAACAATGGTTCAGATCGGATGATAAAAATACCCAACTAAAAGTGGACGAATATTGTTACCAGTATGCAACAAAATATCATTCGTTTAATGAACAATGGATAAAATTTAGTGATTTGCTTAACGAAGTACCGCTTAATGATGTAAATGAAGATCAGTTACTTAAATACCAAAAGTTTATTGAAACAAGTGATTCAACATATTATTATTTGGTTAAAATTAATGACTATGCTTTAAAAAGCGATGTTCAGCCAATTGATTATGCCGAATTAAAAATTAAAAGCATAGTTCTAAATAAAAGAAAATTTACTTTTCTCGAAGAAATTGAAAACAATATTTATAATGATGCTTTAGATAGAAATGAGTTTGTAATTTATTAAAACATATTAAAATGATTCGAAAATTTAAGAATGCTATTTGTATAATTTCTTTTCTCTTTTTTTCCAATGCTAATTTTGGTCAGGATAAGGTAATGATTGATCAGGTTATTGCAGTTGTGGGTGACAAAGTTGTTTTGCAGTCGGATGTTGAAAATCAGGTTCTTCAGTTTGTTGCTCAGGGATACAAATCACAAAGCGAAAACATAAAATGTGAAGTACTGGAAGAACTTTTAGCACAAAGATTGCTATTGACTCAAGCCGAATTAGATAGTTTGGTCGTGGGCGCAAACAGGGTCGAATCTGAGCTGGAACGCAGATTAACCTATTTTATCCGACAAATTGGATCAGAAAAAAAGTTGGAAGAGTACTATAATAAATCAATTTTAGAAATTAAGGAAGATTTCCGACCACTTATACATGATCAGTTACTTACACAGATGATGCAAAGTGAAATTGTTTCAAGTTTAACAATTTCTCCAAAAGAAGTAAATCGGTTTTACAAAAACCTTGATCCGGATAGTATCCCAATGATTAATACGCAGTATGAAATCCAACAAATTGTAATTGTTCCAATAGCTAGTGAAATTTCACGTGCTTCTGCGCGTGAAAAACTATTAGGGCTGCGACAACGAATACAGGATGGCGAACGTTTTACAACATTGGCTGTTTTATACTCTGAAGATCCCGGATCAGCTCGAAAAGGTGGTGAGCTTGGGTTTAGAACACGCGAAGAGCTTGATCCTGAATTTGCAAAAACAGCTTTTTCTTTAAAAGATGATGCAGTGTCACGTATTGTTGAATCAACATTTGGTTTCCACCTAATTCAGCTTATAGCCAAAGAAGGTAATCAAGCTAATGTGCGTCATATCTTAATTAAACCAAAGGTTGATATCGAAGTAAAAACAAGAGCAATGAATAAATTGGATAGTATTTCGAATCTCCTGCGCCTCGATAGCTTAACTTTTAAAGCTGCTGCCTTAAAGCTTTCCGAAGATGAACAATCAAAATTTAATGATGGAATTATGGTAAACCCATCAAACTCATCAACCAAGTTTGAGCTTGACGAGTTACCTCAGGAAATGTATAATACAGTTCAGAAACTTAAGGTTGGTGAACTGTCAGACCCATTTGAATCGGTTGATGAAAAAGGTGATATCGTGTATAAAATAATCAGGATTAAGAGAAAAATTGACGCCCACAAGGCAGACCTTAAAGATGATTACGAAAATATTGAACAACTTGCATTATCAATAAAACAACAAGAACTAATTAATAAATGGCTCGATGAACATAAAAAGAAAACCTATATTCATATCGATGAATCATTTGTTGAATGCGAGTTTCTGAAGAAAGGCTGGATTAAATAATTGATTCATTACATACTGTTTTCATGCTAAGCAGAATAAGCATAATTGGTATTCTTTTCACCTTAATCTTTTTCTTTTCACCACATTTGTTGGCTCAAAAAAGAGAGCAGATTCAGATTGTTAATTCCGATTACCTTGCCGGAGGTAAACAATCCGAAGGAGTAAGACGATTTATCGGCAATGTTATATTTAAGCATAATAATGCAACGATTTATTGTGACAGTGCTTACCTTTTTGCTAACGAAAATGTTTTTTTTGCTTATAACCACGTTCATGTTAGCAGAGGTGATACAATTCATCTTTATGGCGATTTTATGCGATATGATGGGAACTCTACTATTGGCAAAATAAGACACAATGTAAGCTTAAAAGATGATGAAACTACCCTTTATACCGATTCACTCGATTTTAATAATACGCAGGATGTTGCCTGGTATTTTAATGGTGGAAAAATAATAAGTAGTGATAATGTATTAACAAGCTCGATAGGATATTACTTTTTTAAAGAAAGCATGTTCTTTTTTAAAGACAGTGTTGTTGGTAAATCACCTGATTATACAATAGAAACAGATACATTAAAATATAATACCAAAACTGAAATTGCATTTTTTGTAGGTCCAACCAATATTTATAACGAAGAGGAACATTTATATGCAGAAAATGGATGGTATAATACAGAAGCAAAGATTTTTCAGTTTAATAAGAATGCTGTTTATCAAAACAAAGAAAAAATTTTAAAAGGTGATAGTTTATATTATAATGATATGCAGGGTGTTGGAAAAGCATTTCAGAATATTAGCCTGATTGACACAACAGAAAACATGATTCTTAAAGGACATTATGCATATTATCAAAAAGAACCTGAGAATTTTTTAATTACCGATAAAGCGTTATTAATTCAAGTTACAGATAAAATCGATTCGTTATTTTTACATGCCGATACATTGCGTTCAGAATACGATTCATCTGGATTACACAGGATTCTGAAAGCATATTATAAGGTTAAGATTTTTAGAGATGATTTTCAGGGGCGATGCGATTCAATGGCATACTCGTTTAAAGATTCAACCAAAAATAGATAAATGGATAAGTTTTATCTCAATGAGGAAGCATTTATTGTTTCGCAAGAAGATACAGCCCGTTATAACCAGATTCGCGGTAAAAATATGATAGGATATATTAAAAACAACAAACTCTATAAGGTTGATGTGTTTGGTAACGGACAAACTATCTATTTTACAAAAGATAAAGAGGAGATTATTGGAGTTAACCAGGCCGAAAGCAGCGATTTAATTATTTACCTAAAAGATAACCAGGTAGCTAGAATAAATATGATTAAGCAACCGGCCGGTACATTATATCCAATAGAAGAATTAGCGGAGACAAAACTGAAAGGATTTAAGTGGTTTGATAAATTGAGACCCAAAAAAATGCAAGATATTTTTTTACAAGAACTAAATGAAAATAATTAGGGGACTTTATTAAGTCCCCTTTATTTTTAGTATTCGTCTTCGTTAAAAAAGAAATCGTCTTTACTTGGATAATCTGGCCAAATATCTTCAATACTTTCGTAAATTTCGCCTTCATCCTCAATCTCTTGAAGGTTTTCAATTACCTCCATTGGTGCACCCGATCGAATTGCAAAATCGATAAGTTCTTCTTTTGATGCCGGCCATGGGGCATCTTCCAGTTTTGATGCTAATTCTAATGTCCAATACATATATAATTATTTTTTATTATACCCTTAAAATTTTGCAAATATAGAAATAATATTAAAATACCAAATTATTTTTTCATATTTGTGGTTTCCATGGAATTTCTTGTGCTCCTAAATCTACTGATAGCTTGCGTGATAGCACAAATAAATAATCTGATAAACGATTTAAATATTGAATAACTTTTTCGCTGTTTTTAAATTGATCTTTAACTTTTAATGAATTTCTTTCTGCTCGTCGGCAAACATTGCGGGCAATATGACAATATGAAACCGTAGTATGCCCTCCTGGTAAAATAAATGATGTTAAGGGTTTAAGCTTGCTTTCCATAGTATCTATCTCTTTTTCAAGAGATTCGATATCAGTATTGTATAATTCCGGGATTTTAACCTTGCAGTTTTCACAATCCGTAGCGATTATCGAAGCACAAGTCATTAACCTATCTTGTATCTGAATCAATATTTTTTTGTAATAATCATCTATTTGCTGATCTCTAATTAATCCAATATAAGAAATTAATTCGTCAATTGTTCCGTAGGCTTCTATTCGATCATGATATTTTGGTACTCGTGTACCTCCAATAAGCGAAGTTTCTCCTTTATCACCTGTTTTTGTGTATATCTTCATTTCCATTTTTGATTGTTTAGTGATAAAACACAATACTCTGAAAATTGTTTTAATTAAATTGGGTGACTATAGTTGGGTTCGCATTAATTACATCCGATTCAATCATGCCGTCTTTAAGTCGTATAATTCGATGGGCATGCATTGCAATATCTTCTTCGTGGGTAACAATGATTATTGTATTTCCTTTTTTATGGATTTCATCAAATAAATTCAGGATATCCAATGATGTTTTCGAATCAAGGTTTCCTGTAGGTTCATCAGCCAAAATTATAGAAGGTTTATTAACCATTGCTCTTGCAACTGCAACCCTTTGTCTCTGACCACCTGATAATTCATTAGGTTTATGTGTCATACGATCAGCTAATCCAACACTCGAAAGAACCTCTTCTGCTTTTTTCACCCTATCTGTTTTTTCTATTCCAGCATAAATAAGCGGCAGAGTAACATTTTCGAGCGCAGTATAACGGGGTAGTAAGTTAAAAGTCTGAAAAACAAATCCTATTTCTTTATTTCTGATTTCTGCCAGTTGATCATCGTCAAGGTTACTTACATCATTATTATTAAGTACATATTGACCACCTGTGGGTGTATCAAGACAGCCTATAATATTCATCAACGTTGATTTTCCAGATCCCGACGGGCCCATAATGGCAACATATTCATTTCTTTGAATAGTTAACGAAACTGATCTTAATGCTCTGATCGTTTCGGCTCCAACATAATAATTTTTTACAAGTTGGTGTATTTCAATTACTTTATTCATTACAAAGTAGTTATGTTTTTTTTACGATTTACGAAATTAATCAATTTTAAAAGTTTTCACCTGTTTTTTATTAAAATTTAATAACATAGTGTTGATAAGATAATTCGGTACAGAAAAAAATAATTCCCATTCTGAATATATCTATACTGACTCTAACTTTTGGATTTCGTTTAATCTCATCCCAGGCTTTTTCCATATCATCCGACCAGTGAATATCATCAAAAATAAAAACGGAATTATTATGGGATTTATTTAAACATTGTTCGAAATATTTTAAGGTGGGTTCTTTTTTGTGGTTTCCATCAATAAATACAAAATCAAGTTTGCTGGTATTTAATAATACCGATTCAAGTACTTCATCAAAATCTCCTTTAACAAATCGGATATTTTTTAATCCTAGATTTTCAGATAATTCTTTGGCTTTATTTAGCTTTGTCTCAGAAGCATCAATGGTTATAAATCTTGCCTCTTTAGCTGCTGATCCTATAAATGCTGAGCTAATACCAACTGAAGTGCCTAATTCCAGAATTGTTTCTGGCTTAAAGTGATTAACCAAATTAAATAATAGCTTTCCATACTTTATTGATATTCCTGAACGATGTATTATTTGGGAAAGAGTAAGTGATTTTTTTATGCCATATGCCGATCCTGCTCCTGAATTTTCAAACTCAACAAGTTCATCAGAAGCATTTATTGTTTTATAAAATTCTAAAACTTTCTGTAGTTCTGAATTAATATCTTTCTTATTAAAAACATCTTTAATCAAATTATAAACAAACGGAGAATGTATGCCATGTCCTTTTTTATGACCGGCAAAAATCAAATACTTAATATTTTTAACTGCGTAATTTATTCGCGAAATCATAAGTTGAAATTTCAAAAAAAACTTAATATTGTGAAACAAAGATATAGTTTAAAGAATTATAGTAATAAAATTTTAGGCACTTAAAACTTTAGATCACTTTAGACACTTTATTATGTTGCAACAGGAAATTAAGTTTTTATCAGGAGTAGGTCCTAAAAAAGCCGAACTGCTTAATAAGGAGTTGCAAATATATACCTTTCAGGATTTACTGTATTATTTCCCCTATAAATATATTGATCGTTCAAAACTGTATACCATTAGTGAGTTAAATACAGAATTACCTTATATTCAAGTTCGTGGTAAAATTGTTGGTTTTCAAACTATTGGTGGTGGTAACAAAAAACGATTAGTAGCCTCATTTGCCGATGAAACTGGTAAGATGGAATTAATCTGGTTCAAAGGATTGAGCTATATTCAGAAAAGTCTTGAGTTAAATCACGAATACATTGTATTTGGCAAACCCGGAAACTTTGGTGGAAAATTTAGTATTATTCATCCCGAAATTGAAAGCGTTATAAAGAATGAAAATACTATTCAGACAAGTTTGCAAGCACATTACAATACATCCGAAAAACTTAAAAACAGTTTTTTAACCTCACGTGCCATTTCGAAGTTGATGAATAATCTTATGGTAAGCTTAATTGGAAAAATTAATGAAACATTACCCGATTATTTAATTAAAAAGTACAAATTATGTTCGTTGGGCGAAGCATTGTTTAATATTCATTTTCCGCAAAGTGCCGATTTGCTCAAAAAAGCTACTTACAGGTTAAAATTTGAAGAGCTTTTCTATTTACAACTTAGTATTTTGCAAAAAAAGAGTATTCGTATCCATAAATCAAATGGATTAATTTTTTCAAAAGTGGGAGAGTACCTCAATCAATTTTATAAAAATAATTTACCTTTTGAGTTAACTGAAGCACAAAAAAGGGTAATAAAAGAAATCCGTAAAGATTTTGGTTCTGGCAAACAAATGAATCGATTATTACAGGGTGATGTAGGGAGTGGAAAAACATTGGTGGCATTGATGAGTATGCTTATCGCACTTGATAATGGATACCAGTCTTGCATTATGGCTCCAACTGAAATACTTGCTAATCAGCATTATGATACGATAAAGGAGTTTATGAAAGAATTATCTGTTAAAGTGAGTTTACTCACAGGATCGACCAAAACAAAGGTTCGTAAGGAAATACATAAAGATCTGATTGATGGTGATTTACAAATATTAATTGGAACACATGCGCTGATTGAAGATGCCGTTAAATTCAAAAATCTCGGATTTGTTGTTATTGATGAACAGCATAAGTTTGGTGTTGCACAAAGAGCTAAGTTATGGAAGAAAAACCATAATCCACCGCATATTTTAGTAATGACAGCTACTCCAATTCCACGTACCCTGGCAATGACTATTTATGGTGATTTGGATGTATCTGTTATTGATGAATTACCTCCTGGCCGAAAACCTATTCAAACCATTCATTTATTTGATTCGAAACGATTGCGCATGTTTGGATTTTTGCGTCAGCAAATTGAAGAGGGAAGACAAGTATATATTGTTTACCCTTTGATTAAAGAATCTGAGAAAATCGATTATAAAGACCTTGAAGATGGTTACGAAAGTATTAGTCGCGCATTTCCACCACCAAAATATGCAGTAAGCATTGTTCATGGGCAAATGAAACCTGAAGAGAAAGATGCTGCAATGAAACTTTTTGTGAGAGGTCAGACTCATATTATGGTTGCCACAACAGTAATCGAAGTTGGCGTGAATGTTTCCAATGCATCAGTTATGGTTATCGAAAGTGCAGAACGATTCGGATTATCACAGCTACATCAGTTGCGCGGAAGAGTTGGACGTGGTGCTGATCAATCATACTGCATTTTAATGAGTTCTTTTAAACTATCAAACGAAGCCAGAAAGCGGATTGATATCATGACAAAAACAAATGATGGATTTGAAATCGCTGATGCCGATCTTAAATTGCGTGGTCCTGGTGATATTGAAGGTACACAGCAAAGTGGAGTAACATTTGATCTTAAAATCTCAAACCTGGCTCATGATGGGCAATTAATACAATATGTTAGAAATGTTGCCGAAGAGATTCTGGACAATGATCCAACGCTCGAAAGGTCAGAAAATAGTATTCTTATGAAACATCTAAAAATGATGTCGAATAAAAAAGTTGATTTTAGTGTTATAAGTTAAAAGTTAAAAGTTAAAAGTTTAAAGTTAAATGTTTAGATATATCCTGTTAATACTCGTCTTTCTTTTTAGCCATGCTGCTTATGCTCAAAATGATTCTTCGTGTAAGCCTAAAAATATAACTTTCAAATCTGGTGAAAAACTACAATATGTTATAACCTATAACTGGCTTCTTGTTTGGACTGATGTAGGGGTTGTAAATTTCGAAGCAAAAACAGTGAAAAGAAATAATAAAGAATTGCTAATGCTTCGAGGTACAGGAATTACATTTTCTTTTTATGATTGGTTTTATCAGGTTCGCGATGTTTATACTTCGTGGGTTGATCCAAATTCTCTTCTACCTGTTTATTACCACCGCGATGTTAATGAAGGCGGGTATATCATAAACATAAAGTATAATTACGATTATGATAATATGGTGGCTTATTCCGAATCTTTTAAAACCAAAAAACCATTATGGTACGATACTATTCCATTACCAAAATGCACATATGATTTAATCTCAGTCATATATCAAGCCCGAAATATTGATTTCTCTCTAGTAAAAAAAAATGAACAAATACCATTTAAAATACTTCTCGATAATGAACTGCATGATGTGTATATTCGATATAAAGGGAAAGAAGTTAAAAGGGTTAGAGGAGTTGGCAAATTTAATTGTATCAAATTTACAGGTTCTTTGGTTGCCGGAGATGTATTTAAAGGAGGCGAAGATCTTACTATTTGGGTTACAGATGATCAAAACAGAATCCCCGTTTGGATTGAAAGTCCAATTATTGTTGGAACTATAAAAGCACGGCTGGTAAAATACGAAGGATTAAAATATCCCATTAAATCATTGATTGATAATAAATCATAGTTCTGTTTTTCAAATTTCCAATTTGTTTAATATCTTATTTAAAATCAAAATAAATAAGTGTTATTATCTCAAAAACTGACAAAAAGCAATTCTTAATTTCTAAATACAATTAATTTTGTAAGCGATTTTTAAAAATGTTAATGCATAAGAATGTCAGTTTCAAAATCAATTGAGCATAAAGGAATTATTGAATCAATAAATGGTAATAAAATTAGGGTTGGTTTTGTTGCTCTTTCCGGATGTGCTTCATGTCACGCTAAAGGATATTGTTCTACTTCTGATATGAAGGAAAAATCTATTGATGTATTTGAAAATTCTAACCAATATAAGGTAGGAGAAGAAGTTACTGTTTTACTAAGTCAATCACTAGGTTTTAAAGCAGTTTGGATAGGTTATATACTTCCTTTTATATTGGTCATTATAACATTAATTATTCTTACTCAAATAACTGATAGTGAGGGTTTATCGGGTTTAGGTGCCATAGCAATATTAATCCCCTATTATTTGATATTAATGATTTTTAGAAACAGATTACAAAAAACATTTTCATTTATTATAAAAAAAATGAATAATCAAGAATAACATGAATACAACTATCTTATTTACAATTATTTCATTAAGTGCAGTTGGAGGTATTTCTGCAGTTATACTTTATTTTGTTGCACAAAAATTTAAAGTATTTGAAGATCCGAGGATAGATTTGGTAACAGAAGCCTTGCCTGCTGCCAATTGTGGTGGATGTGGTTATCCTGGATGCAGAGGTCTTGCAGAAGCAATGGTAAAATCCGATGATTTATCACCTTTCTTTTGTCCCGTTGGTGGTAATGCTGTTATGGCAACTGTTGCTAAAATCTTAGGTAAAGAGGTTACAGCTAAAGAACCATTAGTTGCCGTTATTAGATGTTCTGGCTCACTTGCAAAACGTCCACGACTAAACGAATATGATGGAGCAGCAACTTGTACTATTGTATCAAGTTTATATTCAGGCGAAACAGGTTGTCAATATGGATGCCATGGATTGGGCGATTGTGTTACAGTTTGTAAGTTCGATGCTATTTATATGGACAAAGAAACAGGATTGCCTGTTGTTATCGATGAAAAATGTACAGCATGTGGCGCTTGTGTTAAGGCATGTCCAAATAAAATAATAGAATTAAGAAAAAAGTTTGCTAAGGACCGAAAAATATTTGTTTCGTGTGTTAATAAAGATAAAGGTGGTATTGCTAAAAAAGCATGCGAAGTCGCTTGCATTGGATGTGGTAAGTGTGTTAAGGTTTGTCCTCATGATGCGATAACACTCGAAAATTTTCTCGCATATATCGATCCCAATAAATGTAAACTTTGCCGTAAATGTGTCGAAGAGTGTCCAACAAATGCCATTCTCGAAATCAATTTTCCACCCCGAAAAATAAAAGATGAAACAGGTGGAAATACTGAACAGGTAAAATCAAGTGAAAAAGAATAAGAATTAATTAATAATAAATAGGAGGGTTAACGTGTTAAAAACATTTGTTAAAGGCGGTGTGCACCCTGCAGAATGTAAATTTTCTGAAGACAATGCAATAGTTAATTTGCCGCTCCCTAAAACAGTGAGCATTCCAATTGCTCAGCATATTGGTGCTCCATCAAAAGTTATTGTTGCCAAAGGTGACAAGGTAAAAGTTGGTGATAAAATTGCCGAAAGTACTGGTTTTGTTTCAGCCAATATTCATTCTTCCGTTTCAGGAACCGTTAATAAAATTGACGATGTTCTTGATTCTACAGGGTATAAACGTACTTGCATTATTATTGATGTCGAAGGCGATGAGTGGAATGAAATCATTGATCGAACAACTGATCTTAAGAAGGAAATAAGCTTAACAGAGAAAGAGATAATTGCAAAAATAAATGCATCAGGTATTGTTGGTTTGGGTGGTGCAACTTTTCCTTCGCATGTTAAGTTGTCTATTCCTGATGGCAAAAAGATAAATGTACTTATCATTAATGGTGTTGAGTGCGAACCTTATCTTACATCTGATCACCGATTAATGATAGAAAAAGCAAACGAAATGCTTGTAGGTGTTCAAATACTTATGAAGGCATTAAGCGTGAGCAGAGCACTTATAGGTATAGAGAATAATAAACCCGATGCGATTGCTCATTTATCATTGTTAGTAAAAAATTATCCTGGCATCGAGGTTCATCCATTAAAAGTAAAATATCCACAAGGTGGTGAAAAACAATTAATTAAAGCATTAATAAATCGTGAAGTTCCATCAGGGGGCTTACCTCTAGATGTTGGTGCTGTAGTGCATAATGTAGGAACTGCATTTGCTGTATACGAAGCTGTTCAAAAGAACAAACCATTGTTTGAAAGGGTTGTTACTGTTACGGGTCAGTTGGTTAGTAAACCCTCAAATTTTATGGTTCGTATCGGAACTCCGGTATCTCAATTGATTGAAGCAGCTGGTGGTTTACCAGAAGATACAGGGAAAATTATTAATGGTGGACCCATGATGGGTAAGGCGGTAAGTTCAACTGAGGTGCCTGTTACAAAAGGAACATCAGGAATACTTATTATGTCTAAAGACGCTTCGAAACGCAAAAAAGAATCAACCTGTGTACGTTGTGCAAAATGTGTTTCTGCTTGTCCTCAAGGATTGGAACCATTTCTTTTAATTAAACAAACCCAACTAGAAAAAAATGATGAACTGGAGCAAAATGGAATTATGGATTGCATTGAATGTGGTTCGTGCAGTTTTACATGTCCTGCCGGTTTACCATTGCTAGATTATATCCGATTAGGAAAATCAAGAGTAAGTCGAATCATTAGATCAAGAAAACAATAATGAACAAATTAATAACTGTATCACCGTCTCCTCACGTATATGAGGACACTACCGTAAAGCGACTGATGTTCGATGTGGTAATTGCCATGTTGCCCGCGTTGGCAATGTCGATCTATTTCTTTGGAATAGGAGCGATAATTGTAACATTAGTGGCTGTTGTATCATGCCTTTTATTCGAATGGTTAATACAAAAATTTCTGTTAAAAAAGGAACCAACAATAACTGATGGTTCTGCTATAGTAACTGGAGTTTTGATAGCATTTAATGTGCCCTCTAATTTGCCTTTAGGAATAATAATTTTAGGTAGTTTATTTGCCATTGGAGTAGCAAAAATGTCATTCGGAGGATTAGGTAATAATCCCTTTAATCCGGCACTTGCAGGCCGTGTATTTTTATTAATTTCATTTCCAGTGCAAATGACCAGCTGGCCAGTCCCATCAGGATTTAAAACTGGCTATACTGATGCAGTTACTGGAGCTACACCACTGGGGATTGTTAAAGAAGGTCTTAGCAAAGGCGATAATTTGACTGACCTTATGGCCCAAATCCCAAGTCATATGGAAATGTTTTATGGCCGCATGGGTGGTTCAATGGGAGAAATTGCAGCCGCTGCCATTTTAATAGGCTTTGCATATTTATTATTCAGAAAAGTAATTACATGGCACATTCCAGTATCAATATTTTTAACCATTACTGTATTTACAGGGATATTATGGTTAGTAGATCCAACAAAAAATGCTGATCCAATTTTTCACCTTTTAACTGGTGGTGTTATGCTTGGAGCAGTTTTTATGGCAACAGATTATGTAACTTCACCAATGACCACCAAAGGAATGTGGATTTTTGGTATCGGAATAGGGGTGCTTACGATACTTATCCGGGTTTTTGGAGCATATCCCGAAGGTGTATCATTTGCAATTCTTATAATGAATGCTTTTGTGCCCCTGATTAATGCTTATGTTAAACCTAAACGTTTCGGAGAGGAGGTAAATCATGGCTAAGACGGAATCAAATTTTAAGAACATGTTCTTAGTACTTTTTGTTATTTGCTTTTTAGCTTCAACCACATTAGGTTTTATTTACCAAGTTACTAAAGCCCCTATTGAACAAACTAAGCTTAATAAAAAGCTATATGCTATAAAACAAGTTGTACCTGCATTTACAAATGATCCAACTGTAGATATGTTAGTACTTCCAACCGGAGAAGGAGATAGTCTTGAGGTATATCCTGCTAAAAATAATGATGAAGTTGTGGGTTATGCTGTAAAAACATATACAAATAAAGGCTTTAGTGGATATATTGGACTTATCGTGGGTTTTAAACCCGATGGTGGTATTATAAATATTTCTGTTTTAGAACAAAAGGAAACTCCCGGGTTGGGTACAAAAATGGCTGAACCTCAATTTAAGGATCAGTTTAATGGTAAGGATCCCCAAAATTTTCAAATGGTCGTTAAAAAAGATGGTGGACAAGTTGATGCGATTACTGCTGCAACTATTAGCTCCAGAGCTTTTTGCGACGCTGTTCAACGAGCATATAACACACTTCAAAAAGGAGGTTTACAATGAACCAGCTACAAAATTTTACAAAAGGATTTTTTAAAGAAAACCCAATATTAGTGCTTGTACTTGGTACTTGTCCAACATTAGCAACATCTTCTTCTGCTATTAATGGCATAGGTATGGGATTAGCTACAACATTTGTTCTTGTTGGATCGAATGTTGTAATATCATTACTTGCAAATATCATTCCTGACAAAGTTAGAATTCCTGCTTTTGTGGTTGTAATTGCGTCATTTGTAACTGTTATTGATTTATTAATGCAAGCATATGTTCCCTCTTTATATGATAAACTTGGAATTTTTATTCCATTGATTGTCGTTAACTGCATTGTACTTGGACGAGCAGAAGCTTTTGCATGTAAGAACTCAGTTCTTTCATCACTGATTGATGGAGTTGGAATGGGGCTTGGTTTTGCAATGGCTCTCGGAATACTTGGTTCTATTAGAGAGTTTTTAGGAAATGGTTCTGTTTTTGGATACAAGTTTATACCTGGTGATGGTATTCTTGTATTTATTCTTGCACCAGGAGCATTTATCGCTTTAGGATACTTAATTGCCTTAGTAAATAAAATAAATAAAGCTAAATAAGAGGAGGGTATATGGAATATATTTTATTAATAATATCAGCAATATTTGTAAATAATGTTGTATTAGCACAATTTCTAGGGATTTGTCCTTTTTTAGGAGTTTCAAATAAAATAAATACCGCTCTTGGTATGGCTGGAGCTGTTACTTTTGTTATTGTGCTTGCTACTATGGTCACCTACCTTATCCAAATTTATGTTCTAAATCCATTAGGAATTGCATTTATGCAAACAATTACCTTTATTCTGGTTATTGCAGCTCTCGTTCAAATGGTTGAAATTATTCTAAAAAAAGTGAGCCCACCTTTATATCAGGCATTAGGCATTTTTCTTCCGTTAATTACTACAAACTGTGCAGTTCTTGGGGTTGCCATTCTTGTAATTCAGAAAAATTATAACCTATTGCAAGGAGTTGTTTTTGGTGCCGCTACAGCTATCGGATTTGGTTTAGCGCTTATAATTCTTGCAGGAATTAGAGAACAGTTGGAATTAGTTAATATCCCTAAAGGGATGAAGGGTGTTCCTATTTCACTTATTACTGCTGGAATACTTGCTCTAGCCTTTATGGGATTTGCTGGCCTCGTATAATACTTTGCTTTAAAAATATATCATAAAGCAGCCTTCGGGTTGCTTTTTTATTTTAATATGTTCTTGTTTTAACTGTTTTTTCATATCTTGGTACAGTTATTTTCATTTTATGATAAGAAAGTTCCTCCTGATCATCATTCTGATATTTCAATGCTTATTTTTTTATTCTTTTGCCCAAAAGAATAAAAACATCCTGATAATTAATTCTTATCATGAGGGGCTTAGCTGGACAGATCAGATTACAAAAGGTATCACTGATGAACTAAACAAAGAATTTCCTTCAGCCGAAATATTTATCGAATATTTAGATAGTAAACGGTTTATTAATGTTGATTACGAAAAAGAATTGCTCGCTTTTTTAAAATCAAAATATAAATACCTGAGTTTAGATCTTTTAATAGTTACTGATGATATTGCCTTTGAATTCTTAAAACAAAACAGAGATAGCTTGTCTAAAAATGTTCCGATTGTATTTTGTGGGCTTAATAATTATCAGGAATGTTCAGACGGAATAACTGGCATTTTCGAAGAAGTTGACTATGAAGGGAATATAAAGTTAATCGAACAGTTGCATCCACATTACTCAAAAATATACTTTGTTGTTGATGATACACAAACCGGTAATATCATTTTCCTAAAAGCTACTGAAAAGCTGAATACATATATTCAGAATTCAAAAATTGAATTTCTTCGAAACCTTAGCTTTGATGAGATGAGCGATGTTATATCTGAATTAGATAAAAATGCAGTAGTGTTTTTTACAATCTATACTAAAGACTCTAAAAATAATTATCTCTCATATGAGAATTCAATCACTAAAATAAAGGGAAATTCAAAACTTCCTTTTTATGGTGCATGGGATTTCTATTCTGATTATGGTTTTGTTGGTGGTAGTGCAGTTGGTGGTTATTTACATGGTAAATCTGCTGCAAAAATTGGTGCCAGAATTCTTTCAGGAGAATCCGTTAGCAATATAAAACCCATAATTTCCTCAACAAATTATTTCTTTGACTGTAAGGAGTTAAAGAAGCATGGAATTAAGAGAAATCAATTGCCCCCAGGATCAAGCATATTAAATGACCCCTTTTCATTCATTAAAGAAAACAAGAGTCAGTTTATATTCTTCGGTATTATTGTTGTTTTGTTGGTTACAATTATAATCATACTATGGGGATACTTGATATATAGAAGAAAGAAAATGGCAAATGAGGAAAAATATCATAAAAATCTTGAATTAACGAATCAAAAACTTCAGCAAGCTATTGAAAAGGCAGAAGAGGCAAACCGACTTAAATCTGCTTTTCTGGCAAATATGTCGCACGAGCTTCGCACACCTATGAATGGGATCATTGGGTTCTCGAAATTGTTATATGAAAATCCTGAAACTCCATTAGAAACCCGGTTAAAGTTTTTAAATATTGTAAATAAAAGTGGATATATACTTCTAAATCTGATAAATGACATTATTGATCTATCAAAGATAGAAGCAAATCAGCTCAGATTGCATTACTCCAATTGCAGAGTAAATGAAATAATGGACGAATTGTATAGTTTATATTTATCCGAAAGAGAAAATACGGAGAAAAACCAAATTCAAATTAATGTTTCTAAGGGTTCTGAAGAACCTAACTTTGCTATTTATAGTGATGGAAACAGAATAAGACAAGTGCTTTATAATTTATTGAGCAATGCATTAAAATTTACCCAACAAGGAACAATAGATTTTGGTTATTATATCGAACAACCCCAAATTGTTTTTTTTGTAAAAGATACAGGTATTGGCCTTAGTCAGTTTGAATGCGATATAATATTTGAACGATTTCGCCAGATTGACGACTCCTCAACCCGTAGATATGGAGGTTCAGGGTTGGGATTATCCATCTCAAAAGGAGTCGTTGATAGTTTGCATGGTAAAATTTGGGTTGAATCAGAAAAAAGTCAAGGATCAACCTTCTATTTTGCTATACCTTATTTAATGCCAAAGCAAGAAGTTAAAACCAGTATTGCTGATAAAAAAACAACGTTGAGTTATAACTGGGAAAATTTTACAATTCTTATTGTTGAGGACGCTAGAATATCATTTGAGTTATTGGTGAAATTTATTGATGGTACGAAAGCTAAGATACTTCATGCTATTGATGGCGAGGTGGCTGTAAAAATGTGTCTTGAAAATAATACTATAGATATTGTTCTAATGGATATTCAATTACCTATCATGGATGGATTGGAGGCTACACGATTAATTAAAAAGGAAAAACCTTTATTACCTATTATTGCCCAAACAGCAAATGCCATGCTTGATGATAAAAAAATAATTAGTGCAGCAGGCTGCGACGATTACATTGCCAAACCGATCAGTAAAACTGAATTGTTGGAAAAGATTAATACATTTCTGGTAAAAAGCAAAGAAATAGGGTGAGATTGATAAAATCCTTATTTTTTGTTTATAAAATCTATGTTATTTTTCAATTGAGATTTGTTTAAATAACTAATTTAGTTTCCCTTTAAGAATAGTTTTAAAATGAACGAGATATACATTAAGAAGATAGCGGCTATTCTCGCCGTTAAAGAGTGGCAGGTCGAAAATACCATCAATTTGCTTGACGAAGGAGCTACTATTCCATTTATTAGTCGATACAGGAAAGAAGCTACAGGAAGTTTGGATGAGGTTCAGATTGAGGTAATTAAAGATCAGCTTGCAAAACTGAAGGAAATAGATAATCGTCGTGATACAATACTTAAAACAATTGAAGAACAGGGCTTATTAAATCCCGAATTGAAATCTAAAATTGATAATGCGCATACCTTAATCGAACTGGAGGATATTTACCTGCCTTATAAACCCAAAAAGAAAACCAGAGCTACAAAAGCTAAAGAAAAAGGATTGGAACCATTAGCCAGTTTGATTTTTAAACAACAGGAATTAAACATACTGGCTAAAGCAGAACAATTTATTACTAATGAAGTACCAACTGTAGATGATGCTTTGCAGGGAGCTCGCGATATTATTGCCGAATGGATTAATGAAAACGAGCGAGCCCGCAATAGTATTAGACGATTGTTTCAGCACGAAGCCACTATTCAATCAAATGTCGCTAAAGGAAAAGATGAGGAGGGAATAAAATACCGAGATTATTTTGAGTGGGAAGAGCCTTTAAAACGTTGTCCATCACATCGTTTGCTTGCAATGTATCGAGGCGAAAACGAAGGATACTTAAAACTATCAATTGAACCTGATCCGGATAAAGCAATTGAAATTCTCGAAGAACAATTTGTCCGTGGTGTTTATGATGTTTCTGAACAAGTTCGTTTAGCTGTAAAAGATAGTTACAAAAGACTACTTTCTCCTTCAATGGAAACAGAATTTAAAAATGCAGCAAAGGAATTGGCCGATGAAGAAGCAATTAGAGTGTTTGCTGAAAACTTACGCCAACTTCTACTTGCACCACCTCTTGGTCAGAAAAGTGTGTTGGCAATTGATCCTGGGTATAGAACAGGATGCAAAATTGTTTGTCTCGATGCACAAGGTAATTTATTGCATAACGAAACAATATATCCACATCAACCACAAAACGAAACAGCCAAATCGATTAAAAAAATTGATACACTGATTGATTCCTATAAAATTGATGCCATTGCTATTGGTAATGGAACAGCGAGTCGTGAGACAGAATCGCTAATAAAACACATTAAATTTTCACGCGATGTTAAGGTTTTTGTAGTAAGTGAAGATGGAGCATCCATTTATTCAGCTTCGCCTGTTGCTCGCGAAGAGTTTCCTGAATATGATGTTACTGTTCGTGGATCAGTTTCTATTGGGCGTCGCTTAATGGATCCATTGGCCGAATTGGTAAAAATCGATGCTAAATCAATAGGCGTTGGACAATATCAACACGATGTGGATCAGAATAAACTAAAAGGAAAGCTAGATCAGGTGGTTGAAAGCTGTGTAAATAACGTCGGAGTTAATTTAAATACTGCCAGCAAACATTTACTTACCTATATTTCTGGATTGGGGCCTCAGTTAGCTCAAAATATTGTTGATTATCGCAAAGAAAATGGCGCTTTTAATTCGAGAAAAGATCTGCAAAAAGTTAAACGTATGGGCGATAAAGCTTTTCAGCAGTCGGCCGGTTTTTTAAGAATAGCCAATGCACAAAACCCATTAGATAATAGTGCTGTTCACCCAGAAAGCTATCATGTGGTTGAAAAAATGGCTTCTGACTTAAAATGTAATATTACGGAACTGATAAAAAGTGAAGATCTACGAAAACAGATTAAAATAGAAAATTACATTACCAAAGAAGTTGGTCTGCCAACACTTAAAGATATTCTGAATGAATTAGCCAAACCAGGACGCGATCCCCGACAGGGTATTAAAGTATTTGAGTTTGCCGAAGGCATAAAGAAAATGGAAGATGTTAAGGTTGGAATGGAATTGCCCGGTATAGTAACGAATATAACAAATTTTGGCGCTTTTGTCGATATTGGTGTAAAACAAGATGGTTTGGTACATATCTCTCAATTAGCAAATAGGTTTGTTAAAGATCCAAACGAAATTGTTAAATTACATCAGCATGTAAAAGTTAAGGTTCTAGAAGTAGATGCAGCAAGAAAACGAATTCAGCTATCAATGAAAGAAATTAATTAGGATTAAATTTTAGTAAACAACAAAATAAGCATTTGCAATTTTTTGATTGTTTAAAATAAAATCAATATAATAAAGTCCGGGTTTCCAAACAGCACCAAATCTATTATTTCCGTATGTTATAGTGTGATATGATGATGTCCAGGTAGAATCAACATAAGTTATTTTGTTATCAGTAAATATTTCTTTTCCATTTGCATTATACCAGATAGCTTTTATTGAAAAAGTTTTTTTACTATTTTGTAAAGGGTAATTTATTGTTATTTCAGAATTAATAAAACGAGTTTTTGTTGATGCAAACATTTTTTTATATTCTCGTTTATTATAAGGAGTAATATCTTCTGATGATTCAAAAAATTTCAAATCACGCACAAATACATTTTCTAAACTATCATTTTCTGAAATTGTTGGAACTGAAACCGAATTAGGTTTGTACCATTTTGTCGCATTAACTAATGCTTTTACAATTTCAAATGATTTAGTTTTATCAAAAATATCGCTAGAATTGTTCAACTTGTATGTTGCTATTTTTAATGGACTTTGACCGTATTGATTCCACCCCCCAGTATATGCACCAAGATCAAGTAAAGCTTGAACAGTTAATAAATTATTATTTAAAATAGCCAAATCTAAAGGGGTTTCCATTGATTTGTTTGAAATGTTAATTCCCTTTATTCCAAACTCATCTTCTTCCGATTTTCCAGCATCAAATAAAAAGTTAATTGTTTCATTATCGCCAAAAGCAGCTGCAATATGTAAAGGAGTATTTCCATAATGATCAGGAAAATATACTTTAGCTCCCGAATCTACTAAATGTCTTATTATGAAATGATTATTCTTAAAAGAAGCTAAATGTAGTGGAGTTTGCAAATCGCAATTCACAATATTTACAAATACACCTTGATTTAATAACATAGTAACACTATCTTCATTTTGATTCCAAACTGCTTTATGAAGCTTTGTGCTTAAAAATGCATTACCAAAAACAGGATTATTACCCATTAGAAAGTTAAACTTATCCGAAATATTTATATGACGATTTATCCACCCACCATCAGTAATTTGAGCCATTACAACATATCTATTAATTATTACAGGATAATTTAAAATAATCCCTTGTTCATTATTAAATTGGGCTATATGTATTTTAATATTTCTTTTTGTATCAAACTCCACATATTTTTGAGCAACAATTTCCGGTTTATATTCTCCTATAGTTACAGATTCACCATTTGGATCATTAAATTTCCCAAAATTTAAAGTCATAGGTTTTTCACTTGGATCTCCTAAAAATTGTATCGGAACAACAGATCTACCGTAACGGCTATAATACCTGTAATTTTCGTAGTTGTCTTTATAAATAAAAATGTCTCCCGGTTTTTCATAAACTTTAAAATTGGTTTGCCTTGAATCGGGGAAAAGGTACGAAAGATCATAACCTCCATGATCATATTCGATATAAAAGTCATCTTTTTTTGAACTTATTGTTGCTTTTGTACAATTGCCTTTGCTATATGTTTCATACAAATAGGTTTGTTCATCCTGATCGGATGCAGCTATTGAATATGAATCATAGTTTTTTGTAAAATTGCCAATTGAATAACCATTCGAGAGATGAACTTTCTGAAGCAATTTTTTCTCATAAAATGCAAGGTAGTAAATCACCTCGTTATCATATGTATTAATTCCGATAACACTATAGTTTCCTTTTTTTAAATCATCAATTGTACCAATAAAACAACTTGTACCGACTTGAAATACATTTTTTTCGCGTAAACCGTAATACCCAAAATATGAATTTAAAAACTCATTATCGATTTGGTTTTGAGTATTAAGTTGTTTTCTCAGTGATTTTAAATCTACGTTTAATATATCATCAAATTGTTTTATTTCATCATTGGTTAAACTTGTAATTACACTCTTTTTCAACAATAATGTGGGTGATGGTATTTCAAATGTGAAATCAGAAATTGAATCTTTTGGTGGAACAAAAAGATAATACCCATTTCCTTGTCTGGTTTTAATATTAATGTCAAATATTAAAATGCTATGATCTTCAGTGCTTAAAGAAAATGAACGATCTTGAGCATAAGGAATAGCATTGGATAAATCGTGTTGTTGTGCCTTTACAAATTGAGTTGAAATCAGTAAGAAAGGGAGTACAGATATTGTTTTTGTTAAATTTTTAAGTAACATGATATTTAAATTTAAGTTTAGGCAGTATGTGCAATATCTTAAAATACGCTTTTATACAAACAAATATAAAAATTAAAACCTATTTAAATCAAGTTAAAAATAACGTTTAGAGTGATATCAATAATGGTATTTATTTTTTATTCAGTTTTTTTATGAAAATGTAAAACTCAACAATAATAAAATGTTGAAAATAAATGAGTTGAAAATCTGTTTTTAGTAGATCAGATAGGATGTAAATTATTAAAGAATTTATATTTCAAGTGGATGTAATATTTTTTATATAATGGTGTCAAACCAATAAATTTTGAAAGTTAGTTAAACAATTATCATTTATAATTGTCAAAAGCAAACGTAAAATTGAAATAAATAATAATTAGGTATAAAATGAAAAAGATTTTTTTAGTTGGATTAGCAATGGTTTTTTCTTTACTGTTACTGGGAAACGAAGGAGAAATTAGAAAAGGTGGAGTGAAAGGTTTTGTATTTGATGTTGACTCTAAGGTTCCATTAGAGTATGCAACAATTGCAATAAAAAATAAAACAACAAATAAATTAGATGGAACAATTTCTGATCAAACAGGATTTTTCAGAATTGTTGGTCTCGATTATGGAAAATATAGCATCGAAGTAACATTTATTGGATATAAAACAAAAGTATTACCCGAATTTGAAATTACCGATAAGATTAATTTTGTTGATGTTGGACAGATAAATCTTAAATCTGCATCAGAAAGTATTGACGAAGCTGTTATTATTTCTGACAGGCCAACAGTATCGTATAAAATTGATAAAAAAGTTATTAATGTAAGTCAGCAACATACTTCTGCATCGGGAACTGCTGCACAGTTGTTAGAAAGTGTTCCTTCTATCACAGTTGACATTACCGGTAGTGTTGCATTGCGAGGAAGCACAAGCTTTACTGTATTAATTGATGGTAAACCCACTGTTCTTGAACCAAGCGAAGCATTGAGTCAAATTCCTGCTAGTGCAATTCAAAACATCGAAATTATTACCAATCCTTCAGCAAAATTTGATCCCGATGGATCTTCGGGTATTATTAATATTATTACTAAAAAGAATCAATTACAAGGAGTTACCGGATTATTAAATTTATCGGGCGGTACTTTCGATCAATATGGAGGTGATTTTTTACTTAGTTTACGAAAAGAACGATTTAATTTCTATATCGGTGGCGATATTAATAACCGAATGATGTATGGCCAATCGATTAATGAGAACATTACAACAAGAAATGATACTTCTACACGGGTTTATTCTGATGGAATGTTTAACAGAGGGGGATTGTCTTATGGAATTCGTGGAGGTTTTGATTTTACTATAAATGCAATGAATTCCATAAGTATTGGAGCTCGATATGGCAACCGAAGTATGATCAACTCTTCAACATCTGACTTTAACGTAAGTAATAATCCATCAACTTACAATAACTCATATTCAAGTTCAAGTTCATCCGATCGAGGAGGCGATTTTTATTCATTAAATCTTGATTATACCCGCAAGTTTGCTAAAAAAGGTCATGAGTTAGTTTTTCAGTTTAATACCGACTACAGAGATTTTGACGAAACATCAAGTAATCAATTAATTGATATTAATGATCTTATTACATTCGGACAAAAAAATGTAGAAACAGGACCAGGTAGAAGCTACAGAACTAAATTGGATTATACTTTACCTTTGCGCGAAAAAGATAAGTTTGAGGCTGGTTACCAGCTCCGTATGAGTAATAGCGATGACTTAAATAAGGTATACAGCTATGATACAATCTCGACTATTTATAATTTAGTTGATACACTTACCCACAATGTTGGTAATATCGATGATATTCATTCATTATATACCATGTATTCGGGTTCCATTGGAAACTTTGGATATCAGGCTGGTTTACGTGGCGAATATACGTACCGTGTAATTGAACTTTTAGGTGAAAATCAGGATTTTAAATTGGATCAATGGGACTTTTTTCCAACACTACACTTATCGTATCAGTTACCAAAGGAACAACAGGTAATGATAAGTTATACGAGACGAATTCAGCGTCCTCGTGGTTGGGATTTAGAACCTTTTTTAACTTGGCGTGATGCATATAACGTGCAACAAGGTAATCCAGCACTTAAAAATGAATATATCGATTCATACGAATTGAGCTATCAGGTTTTAATTGGAAAGAACACATTCTCGATTGATATTTACGATCGCAAAACAAATAATAAGATCGAACGTGTAAAAAAATCATGGGAAGGTGCCGATAATGTGATTTTACAAACTTCCGAAAATGTTGGATTCGACAATTCACTTGGTACAGAACTTATGTTTGGACTTGATTTATTTAAATGGTGGAGACTCGATTTAATGGGAAATCTATATTTCTATAATGTTGAAGGAAAACTTTATGGAAAAGATTTTTCTGAAGAAAGTTTCAATTGGAATACCAGGATTAACGGAACATTTAAAATAGGTAAATCAGCACGTTTACAAATCAATAATATGTATAATAGTCCATCGGTTTCAGCACAAGGTGAGCGCGAAGGGTTTATTGTAACAACACTTGCTTATAAGCAGGATTTCTTTAAAAATAAGTTATCACTTACTTTGCAGGCACGTGATATTTTTAATACAGCAGGTCATTCATTTACATCCGAAAGCGATAATTTTTATTCGTACAGTAGTTTCGAACCTTATTCTCCAATGATAAGTTTATCTCTTACATGGCGTATAAATAATTACAAACCCGATCGTAAGAAAACAAATAACAATGTTCAGCAGGAAGATATGGATGAAAATGTTGAAGGTTTTTAATACTTGAATCAATAAAGAAAACCCCTTGAAATTAGTTTCAAGGGGTTTTTTGTTGCAAAAAAATAATATTTTATTTTTTTACCTTACAGGTATTGCAACCTACAAGTGTGTATAGTGGACAGAAACTTACTAAGCTGGTAATTAAAAATACAACTGCCAGCACTAATAATACAATACCCAGAGTGCCTGTAATTACTTTAGTAAAGAACAAAATTCCGATAATTAATGCTACAATAATGCGGATTGCTTTATCCACAGTTCCCATATTCTTTTTCATAGTTCAAATGTTTGTTAGTTATTAATATCAACTAATGAAACAATTGAAAAAAAGGTTTGTTTAAAAAATTAAATATTTTTTTAAACTTGATTGTGCGAATAAATACATCACAGTTTTGTGATTGAATGTTGATTTATAGGACTCGTTAGTAATCTAATGTTATTATTCGCCCTTTTGTAAACCCAAAAAACTTATCCTTTTGAGCAACCTGAACACCTTCCAATAAATCTTCTGGATTAAAACCGGCAACTTTCAAACAAGTAGGACAGGCATATATTCCAACCTTCATGTCAATCAGTTGTTTTAAGTATGTTTGGAACGATTCAAAATCAGCAAATTGCATATCTTTTGCGCTTTTTACTAATAGTTCAACAGCATGAATGTCTAAATAGATAATTACATCCTGGTCTTTTGCCATCATTGTTGCCATTTTCATAGGCATTAATACGCGATGAGGATCATTATAACTTTCAGTTATATGGATAAATACACCATCTCTATCGGGAACTGAATTAACAGCTACCGAATTTTCCTGTTTGGAATCATCGATGTTTTTAGGATTTTGATTACATGATATAGTAACTAATCCTGCAATAATTAATAGTCCAATTGTTTTCATTTCTGTTATTATTTAGTTAATAGATTTCGATTTTAAATTTTATTAATTATTCCAAAGCATTATTCTTATTAGGTTTTTTAAAGACTAATTAAAAGTGATTATTAAGTTTACAAACACAAAATTAATTCCGTTAACCCGACCAGAACGAATAAATATCTTCCGGCTTTTCCCTATTTCTTATTATTTCAAAGGTATTACCTGTTTTGAGAATTGTTTTCGGAAACATCCGGCTTACATATTTTGACCACATACCGAATGTATATCCACCAGTATCGTATATTACAAGGTAATCACCTTCTTCAGCTATTGGTAATTCAATATCTCTTGCAATAATATCGCCTGCAAAACAAAGTGGGCTATCAGTATGATATTTCAATTTTCTATCAATTGTTTTTATTATTCCTTTGTTTGTAAAAAGTGTAAAATTATGTGGTCATTGTCCCTAATTTAGACATTCGAGCAAAAAAGATCG
>JAIFLC010000073.1 GCA_020049295.1 Bacteroidota bacterium | reverse complement strand
TTGTATAAGCTAAAAAATATTTACGATATCGAAAATCAGCTTACCGGGTTTAAGGACTTGAATAAACTGCCAAACGAACTTTTATTAAAAGCAAAACAGGCAGGATTCTCCGATTTTCAGATTGCGCGGTTGATTCTTAAAAGTGATGATAAAGAAATTGAAAATGACTTACTCAAGGTGCGTCAGCATAGAATTGAAAATGTAATTATTCCGTTTGTAAAACAGATTGATACATTAGCGGCTGAATATCCTGCTAAGACAAATTACTTGTATCTTACCTACAATGGAACAGAACATGATATCACATTCGAAAATGATAAAAAATCGGTAATTGTTTTGGGCTCGGGAGCATACAGGATAGGTAGCAGTGTGGAATTCGACTGGTGTAGTGTAAATGCCATAAACTCGATCAAGAAAAACAACCTGCGTTCCATAATGATTAACTATAATCCCGAAACAGTAAGTACCGATTACGATGTATGTGATCGGTTGTATTTCGATGAACTCACATTTGAGCGTGTTATGGATATTGTTGATCTGGAAAATCCAAAAGGAACTATTGTTTCAGTTGGTGGGCAGATTCCTAATAACCTGGCTATGCGTTTGGATAAAAGCGGAGTTAAAATTCTGGGTACATCTGCAAAAAGTATCGATAATGCCGAAGACAGACACCGGTTCTCTAGTATGCTCGATAATCTGAAAATTGATCAGCCCCGGTGGAAAGAACTTACAAGCATTGATGAAATTTACCGTTTTGTTGATGATGTTGGTTTTCCTGTCTTAATTCGCCCTTCGTATGTATTGTCGGGCGCAGCAATGAATGTGGTATCAAATAAAGAAGAACTAGAACATTTTCTTACGCTTGCTGCCAATGTTTCGAAGAAATACCCGGTGGTTGTTTCAGAGTTTATAGAAGAAGCTAAAGAAATCGAAATTGATGCCGTTGCCAATAATGGCGAAGTGATTGTATATGCCATTTCGGAGCATGTTGAGTTTGCAGGAGTGCATTCGGGAGATGCAACCATCGTTTTTCCTGCACAAAAATTATATATTGAAACAATTCGCCGAATAAAGAAAATAACAAAACAGATAGCTAAAGAGCTAAACATAACCGGACCATTTAATATTCAGTTTCTGGCAAAAGATAATGACATTAAGGTAATTGAATGTAACTTGCGTGCTTCTCGCAGCTTTCCGTTTGTTTCCAAAGTACTTAAAACAAATTTTATCGAAATAGCTACTGATGCCATGTTGGGATTTCATGTCGAAAAACCTCAAAAATCGATCTTCGATCTCGATTATGTTGGAGTTAAAGCATCGCAGTTTTCCTTCTCGCGCTTATTAAAAGCCGACCCTGTGCTGGGAGTAGAAATGGCATCGACAGGCGAAGTGGGTTGTATTGGCGAAAATTACTACGAAGCAATCTTAACTGCGATGCTTTCTGTAGGTTATAAAATTCCAAAGAAGAATATTTTGATTTCTTCCGGCCCGCCACGATCGAAAGTTGAGTTGCTCGAGAGTGCACGAATGCTTCATAAAAAAGGTTACAATTTATATGCAACAGGTGGCTCGCAAAAGTTTTTGGAATTACACGGGATTCCATCTACAATGCTTCACTGGCCCGACGAAAACATCAAACCTAATGTGCTGGATTTCTTAAAAGCCAAAGAGATTGATCTGGTAATAAATATCCCGAAAAATCTTTCAAAAGACGAATTGCATAATGATTACACTATTCGACGAAGTGCTATTGATTTTAATATTCCGTTAATTACAAACGCCCGACTGGCAAGTGCATTTATTTATTCGTTTTGTAAGTTTGATGTAAATAAACTGGAAGTAAGAAGTTGGGATGAATACTAATATTTTGAAGGGGATTAGTTAAAATTTCATCTTCGTCAAAAAAAATATGTTAATTACCTTAAAATTTCTTTCTAACTTTTGCCTTAAATTTAGTTGCCACAATCGTTTACGAGAAATTAACAATTGTTGAAAACAGTGGTTAAAAACAGGTTAATATAAATTGAACTGAATAGTTGCAAAATATTTTAATGAAGTTGTACATTTGGTAAACCAGGTGAGAGATAAAAGGTCGCTCAACAAGGTAGGGAAAGGAAAAAAATGCTTAGTTGTGTTTTCAACCAATCGTACAATTCGAAAGAAATGCCTGCCTCAAGAGCCGAAGTTCGAATCGGAAAGACTTGCTCTGGAAGATTCGGTCAATCCAAAAAAGCATCGCCTAGCGTTCTTTAAAAGATTGAGCTGTAAGTAGCGCAACGTTCGAATAAGAAGATGAGCAATCGTTACCGAATTCGAAACGTACACTGAAGTCTTAACAATAATCTTCAGATTATATTGAGATTTGCAAAGGTTTGAAACTGCCGCCAAAAGGTCGCTTGCATGAAAGGAGCTCCGCAAGGAAAACCCAAAAGTACACGACAATTAAGTGGAAAGTCAAATTGATGTCTTACATAAAGGCACTTCGTTCGCGAAGTTAAATCGCAAGGTTTAACCAACGAACAGCTCAAAAATCAAACCTTAGTTGGGATGGTTTGAGAGTTAAGGGTTTGCAGCAAAAGATTATATCTTTCGTTGTGGCACCAACCATAATAACTGTAGTCTGGCACCGAAGGAAATTTCGATTTCCCAAAGGTGAAAGGGAACTAATTTAATAGATTAGTTCTCTTTCTTGTTTTAAATCCTTTGACTTGGAATTAAGGAATCCTAGTTTTGTACTAAACAGAAGGAATAGTAAAATGAAATACACTACCAATATTTTCAATACTCTCAACCCAAATACGGCCACTATTTTTTTCAACAAGCTCTCTGCACAGAATAAGTCCTAACCCTGTTCCTTTCTCTTTTTCGGTTCCATGAGTGGAAACATTAGTCTCTATTTTAAAGAGGTTATTAATAGTATCTTTCGCTATTCCAACACCATTATCGATCACAGTAACTTCAATAAATTTGTTTTGATGATTTTGGGTAATTGCGTTTATAGTAACGGCAGTTTTTCTATTTGAAAATTTAATAGCATTAGACAAAAGATTTCTTAGAACAGTTTTAACAGATGTATTGTTAGCAAAAAAATAGATATTCTCATCAATAAGGTTAATTATTTCAATTTCTTTCTTTTTTGCATTTTCTTTAACTATTGATATAGATGAATTTGCAATTTGCAATAGGTTGTTTTTTTCAGGGGTAAGATCTACTTTATTCATCTGAATTCTAGACCAAAGCAATAAATCCTCTAAAAGATCATTTGTTTTTATGGATAAACTATATAATGTTTTGATTATATCTTCTTTTTCTGATTCGGTATAATCATTCGCTTTTTCAGTAATTAATTCCAGAAATTGAACAAAATTTCCGACTGGACCTTTTAAATCATGCGCTATTATTGAAAAAAACAAATCTTTTGTTGCATTTGCATGTTTAAGATCTTTTTCTGATTGTTTTAATGCATCTTCAGCTTCTTTTCGAGCAGTAATATCTTCTTTTACAGCAATGTATTGAATAATTTTGCCTGTTTCGTCAATAATGGGTGATACAGTTGCCAACTCCCAGTATAACGTTCCGTCTTTACGACGGTTATGAAATTCTCCTTTCCACATTCCTCCAGAAGTTATTGTTTTCCAAAGGTTTTCATATTCTTCAGGTATTGTATATCCTGATTTTAAAATACGTGGATTTTTGCCAATAGCTTCGTTATAAGTATATCCAGTAATTCTTGTGAATTGCGGATTCACATATTCAATATTTCCCTTCAAATCAGTTATTACAATTGATGCAGGGCTTTGAGTTACAGCTGTTGAAAGTTTTAAAAGTTCTTGTTCTATCTTTTTGCGTTCAGTAATATCTCTTACAGCAACTACTCGTAGCTTTTTATTATCAATAATAACATTCTTAACTTCAACTTCTGCAGGAAAGGTTGTTTTGTCTTTTCGAATAAGTATCGTTTCATAAGTACCTGCTGTTTTCGATCCGATCTTTTCTCTTGTTATTTCTTGTGACTCAGATATAATAAATTCAAAAATACTTTTTCCTCTCAAATAGTCTTCAGTAGCACCAACCATTTTTTGTAACGATGGATTTGTATCTACTATTATTCCATTATTATGAATAATGATTCCTTCAATGGTAAGTTCTGTTAATATTTTAAATCGGGCCTGGCTTTCGTTGAGCTCAATCTGCGCTTTCTTGCGTTCGGTTATGTCTCTCGAAACACCTATTAATCCAAGAAAATCCTTATTCTCATTATATACAGGATTAGCTGACATCTCGACCCATATCTTATTTCCGTTCTTGTGATCTATTTGAAATTCCCAAAACGTTTGCTTATTGTCAAAAATACCCTTATTTATCATTTCCTGCCTTTTTCGCAATCCCTCCTCAAGCATTTTTAGAGACTCTTGCTTAAAGAAAACTGTAAATTGGTCTTTCAATACTTCTTCGACGGTATATCCTAGTATTGATTCAATGGATGGACTTACATAGGTTAATTTCAGATTTTTATCAATACTCCAAATAAAATCATTCACATTTTCAGCTATATACCTATATTTCTCTTCACTTTCGCGTAATGCATTTTCTATTGTTTTTTTCGATGTTATATCTTCTAATAATCCATCGTAATAAATAATATTACCTTGCTCATCTCGAATAATCCGAACAATATCATTTGCTATAATTATTTTTCCTGATTTTGTTTTTAACTTGATTTCATTAGTTGTTGATTCTTCTGATAACTGATTTAATGATTTAACTTCTCTATTTCTCTCACTAGTATCAACATATAATTCATGAGCATGCATGCTATATAACTCCCCGGGATTATATTCAAGCATTTTTGCTAGAGTAGGATTTACAAATAATATTTTACCATCGGGTAAGGTACGGTAAATGCCCACAGGTAACTGATTAGTTAGGGAACGGTATTCCATTTCGCTATTAGCAAGTTCATTTCTCAGTTGAATGCGATGCACCATTATCCCTGTTTGCATTGCCAGCGATTCTATAAAATCAGTTTCAGTTATTTCTTTTGTTCCAAGCGTAAAGAAGTGAATGGCCGCAAACAAATCATCATCTTTATTTATGCCAATAGTATAAACTTTATGGATATTTAGTATTTTCTGAATGGCATTAATTATTGATTTTGGGAATGCTTCTGAATCAAACTCAACTAATCCATTTTTTAGCTCGGTAAATTTACCTTGTTTAAAAACAGGTAACTGATCTTTATTTATTGGGTATCTTTTACCTACCGGACTGTAGTTTAATAATTTTGATAATGTATTTAGAAGTGATTTTTCAACTCCTTTTAATGCTTTAAACTCAACGATGTTTTTTTCTAATTCAAAAGTAAGAACTAAGATTATTGTATTGTCGAAGTATTTTCCAAGTATTTTTGCTATATGCTTAAATACCTCATCTGTAGATTCAATATTATTAAGTTCAGACAATGATTGGCTTAGGATTCTTAATTGTTCCTGATGTTTTGTTATCGGCTCAATATTTGAATTAGTTTTTGCCATCATTTGTAAATAAGAAAAAGAAATTTACAAAATAATTTTTTGAATTAACATCGTTTATTTAAATGTTTTTCAATTATTTATACTTAAAACCACCATTCCGGGTTTGTAATTTTTGATGATTGTACTTTTTTAATAGACTAATAAATAGAATATTAGAATGAACTTTAAAGGATTTGTAAGTGTAAATATGTTTTTATTGAGTTTTAAACGTAAGAATAAATGTTGTTCCTACATTGATCTCTGAAGTAACGTTGATTTCAATTTTATGGTAATCACAAATTTTCTTGGCTAGTGCTAATCCTAAACCAAAACTATCTTTGTGGTTATTAAAATTTTTAAACCGTGAAAAGATTTGTGGTAAATTTTCAGCCGAAATCCCCATTCCAGTATCAGAAACTTTTAAAACAATTTGCTGATCGATTAGGGTTGTTTCAATTTTAATATAGCCTTTTTGTGTATAACGAATGGCATTATTAACCAGGTTGTAAATTAAAATAAATAGCAGGTTCTCATTGCCTTCAATAATAGGAATGTTAATATTCAATTCAAGTTTCAGTTCTAATTCTTTAGCTAGTATTTTATCTTCAATTTCTTCGGCAACATTATTTACAATGCTATTCAGATTAACTTTTTCAGTTAAAAAGTATTCTTCATTTTCTATTCGCGACATCATTAGCAGCGTTCGAACCATTTTTGTCAGTCTGCCAAGTGTGTGTCTCGAATCCATAATTTTTAAATGATCCGAATCGGATAGATTTTCAATAGAAAGAATATTATCAAGCTTACTCTGAATAATGCTAATAGGAGTGAGTAGCTCATGAGAGACATTGCTTATGTACTCGCGCTCGTTATTAAATGCATCTTCAATTTTATGCATTAACAGATTAATAGTTTCATCAAGATATTTAAAATCAGATGTGGATGTGTTAACTTGGGTGTAATCAAATGATGATGGGTGATTTGTGTTCTTCAACCGGCCAACAATCTGTTCAAACGGATGTAATAACAGTTGAATAAATGATAAATCGATTAAAACGGTTATTCCAAGAATAATTACAATAAAAAGTAATGCAAAGTTTTTTAGTCTTCTCTCAAATTCGATAATGGTTTCTATGCTTTTACCAATTTCAATAAGGTACAATACGTCATTCTCCGATATTGAATAGCTTAATACCCGATAATCTACAAGCTCATCCTCAATAATACGTTGTGAATATTCTATCGTATTATAAATTGTATCGTTTTTTTGCTGTTCAATAAGAATATATTCATCTTTTAAGATATTGTAACTGCCAAATGATTTGAACTCCGACTCATTATCAATAAAATTCTCTATTCCCAGGCTGTCAATCAGGTATATTACCTGGTCTAATTTTTTTTCTAAACCCTTATCTGTATCATTTATACTAACCTTACTTACCAACCATGGAATAAGTATAATAAGTAATATTATTATTACTGCTTTTGAAATAGCATTAAATAGAGCAAGTTTGTTTTTAAGTTTTAGATTGGGTAATATCATTTTATACGTATGATTAATGGTTTATAATTCAAATTTATAACCAATTCCTCGAATTGTTTTTATCCAGTTATTTTCATCGTGGTCAGCAAGTTTTTTTCGTACATTTTTAATATGAACATCAATGTAGTTTGAATCATATTCATCTTCGTAAAAATTTCCCCAAACATG
>JAIFLC010000171.1 GCA_020049295.1 Bacteroidota bacterium | reverse complement strand
GTTTAAAATTGATACGACCTGGAATTATCAGGTACAACATAAAGATTTCTAATAAAAAGTCACGTCGCCATTTATTGAGTGATAAACCATTAAAAGCACTACTGACAACCGAATAAAAAGTGTTAACTTCTGTGAAAATCATACTTTATAAATTAGTGGTATAATCTATAAAGATACTGATTTTCAGGGAGTTAACCAAATTTTAAAACAAGATAATTTATTGATTTTCAATTATTTAACTATAAATACAACACACTATTGTTAATTGTAAAACACATATTACTAATATTTGGTTCTGATTTTATTCAAAAATACGGGATTGGAAATATACTGGAATACTTAATCGTAAATATCCAAATATTGTTTTTTAAATAAAACCTTACCAGCTTTGATTAGTAAAAAACAATTAGTAAAAAACTTATGATACCCAAAATAATACATTACTGCTGGTTAAGTAATAACCCATTTCCAGAAGATATACAAGCATGTATGAACAGTTGGAAATCTGCTCTACCAGACTACGAATTTATGCTCTGGGACTTTAATCGTTTTGATAAAAATAAATCACTATGGGTAAGTCAGGCATTTGAAAGTAAAAAATATGCATTTGCTGCTGATTATATACGGCTGTATGCACTATACAATTATGGCGGAATTTATTTAGATACCGATATAGAAGTGCTTAAATCGTTTGACGATTTATTGCATCTCCCCTATTTTTTGGGTGCTGAGGATTCGGGATATGGCATTGAGGCAGCCACTATAGGTTCCGAAAAAAATTGTTATTGGATAGGTAAATGTTTAGAACATTATAATAATCGTAGTTTCTTTGTGGGTTTAGGTAAATTTGATACAGCCGTATTGCCAAGTATATTAAATAAAATTATTACAACAAATTACAAATTATTACCTATCAAAAGAACGAAAGACTTCATATTGGATACTGATACTGTTTGTATTTTTCCTGTCGATTTTTTTAGTCCTAAAAAATACGACACAAAAGAATTAGTGAAGACTAAAAACACATACAGCATTCATCATTTTGCTGGCTCATGGTCAAAAAATAAAACTACAGGTGAAATTTTAAGAAAAGCAATATCTAATATTTTGGTTGTAAGTGGGATTTATTATTTAATAAGATTGGTACTTAAGAAAAAATGAAATGAACAAACAACCATTACTTATTTGCATGACTCCCATACGTAACGAAGCGTGGGTGTTGCATGCTTTTTTGAAAGCGACTAGCCTCTGGGCTGATTATATTATTATAGCCGATCAAGAATCGACTGACGGTAGTCGTGAAATTGCCCTGTCGTATTCAAAAGTAATAATGATTGAAAATAATAAACCAGAGTATAATGAGTCTGAACGACAGAAGTTGCTTGTAGGAAAAGCGCGAGAGATAGAAGGAGACAAAATTTTATTTGGATTAGATTCAGACGAAATATTTGCAGCTAATTTTACACAAACTGACGATTGGTTTAAAATTATTAATTCTAAACCCGGTGATGTGTTTTTCTTGAAATGGGCTGAAATTTGTCCAAATAAAAATGAATATTGGGAGTCGAATAAGTTTTATCCCTGGATATTTCATGATGATGGTATTGAACCTCACGAAAATTATGCGAAAAATATTCATAGCATGAGAATACCATACCCATCGCTCGAAAAACAAATATATTATATCAATGATTTCAGAGTATTACATTTGGCTTATTTAAATATTTATCGTGTTGATGCAAAAAGGCGGTTTTATAAATTTATTGATTGGGAAATTAACCATCTTCATCCAATAACCTACAGTAGAAGTTATGCTCAAACAAAAAAGGAATGTTCAATTTATATACTACCGAGCCAGTTTTTATATAATACTGCTCAACATGGCTTTAATTTATTAGATTTAGTTGATTTAACTTCAACTGATTTTTGGTTTGATCAATATTTAAATAAGAATTTAATCAAATATAAATCAAAGGAAATAAATAAATTAGATATTTGGGATAAAGAGTTTCTTGAAAAATACCATTTGATTGATCCAAGAACAAAATTGATAAAACTAGTACATACTTACTTGAATTTATCCAAAACGAAATCAGATTCTTTAATAATAAGAATTATTGATAAACTGTTAATTAAATTTGGTTTCTAATGTTTTCAATAATTATTCCTTTATATAATAAAGCTCCTTATATCGAAAAAGCAATTGGTTCGATTTTGTCTCAAACTTTTAAAGAGTTTGAACTGATTGTTATTGATGATGGCTCTACGGATAATTCATTAGATGTGCTTAAAGAATGTATAGCATTGTCAAATTTGAATTGTAGAATTATTTGTCAGGAGAATTCAGGAGTTTCTTCTGCCCGAAATAATGGAGTAATGTTGGCAAAATACGATTATATTGCCTTTTTAGATGCAGATGATTGGTGGGACCCCAATTATTTGTTCGAGATGAAGAGATTGATAGATGAGTTTCCAATGGCTGCATTGTATGGATGCAGTTATTATAAAGTAAAGAATAAAAAAAATATACCTGCAGATATAAAATTTATTCACGATACTGATAGAAGTTTAATAAATTATTTTCAATTATATTCAAAATCATTATGGATGCCTTTGTGGACGGGGGCTGTCGTTATTCAAAAAAAAGCTTTTGTAGCTGAAAAGGGGTTTAGTCCAAAACTAAAACTTGGAGAAGATTTTGATTTATGGGTTAGAATTGCAGTTCATCATCCGATTGCTTTTTTAAAACGTGAGTTAGCCTTTTACAATCAAGATGTTGATGCTGCAAACAGAGCAATAACAGAAAAATGGTACAATCCTGATGAACATATGCTTTTTACCAATTATGGTGACTTGGTAAAAAATAAGGAATTCAAAATAATGTTTGACAATTTGGCAGTTTATGGTTTATTGCCGTATTATATTAATGATAAAAACATCAATGAAGTTAATGCCATTCTAAAAACTATAGATTGGCATAAACAAAGAAACAGATATTATTTTTATTATAAGATTTTACCCAAAACATTGTTGAAATTATACTTAAGAGGAATAAAAATCAGTTCAAATTTTGCTAAGTTATTTTTAGGTATTGTTAGGCATTAATCTACATTCATCAAATATTGCATTGTTTAATAATTAAAAAAAGTATAATGACAATAATACAAATCGGATCTTATTCTCTTACCAAAGATAGAATTGATGGGGGTGTTGAAGCTTCAATTCAGGGATTAGTTAATGAGTTAAAAATAGAACATAAAGTAATTATCTTCGATTTGCCAAGGCACAATATTGAGTCAGATTATATAGATATTTGGGATAATCTTCCAATTTACAGATTTGCTAGTCTGAGTTCAAACAATTTTGGAGCATTAAAAAGAGCAAAAGAGTATGCAAAAAAGATTAAGCTTTTAAAACCAGATATTTGCCATATACATGGAACAGGTTATATGCAGATTATTGTTTATCTCTTTTTGAGAAAACTTAAATTTCCTGTTATTTTAACTGTACATGGTTTGCAGCATATCGAAAAAAGAAATGAATGGATAAATAAAAAGACCTTTAAAAGTTTATTGAAATATTTACTCCTTAGTTTTTGTGAATTTGCAATAATTACACTTGCTCCATTAATAATAGTTGATACCCAATATGTTAAAAACGAGCTCTTGAAATATAAACGAAGTGGAAAAGTCTTTCGATTGCCCGAAATAAAAGTGATACCCCAAGGGATAAATAGTATATATTTTAACCTGAAAGATAATTTTAATATCAATAATACTTTACTTAGTGTAGGTGCATTAAATAAAAGAAAAGGACACCTGGAATTAATAAATGCTTTATCTTTAGTAAAAGCTAAAATTACTGAATTGAAGGTATATATAGTAGGTTTTATTTCTGATTTTGAGTATTATGAGGAGTTAAAAAAAAGAATTAATGAATTGCATTTAGACGATAATGTGTTTGTATGCACAAATGTTTCTAATATTGAACTATTAGATTATTATAAAAAATCTTGTATTTTTGTACTTCATTCTAAAGAAGAATCTCAGGGTATAGTGCTTTGTGAAGCGATGGCATGTGGAATGCCCATTATTTGTACAAATTCTGGTGGAATTCCGGATGTCGTTTCTGAAAATCTTAATGGTTTATTGTCCGACTTTGGGGATGTAGAAACATTTGCTAATAATATTGTTAAAGTGCTCACTAATAATGAGCTGTATGATAAAATATTGGCTAATAACAAACAAACATCATTTAAATACAATTGGAAAGTGATTAGTGCTGAAGTACTAAAAAGTTATACTGAGGTAGTTAAATCTTATAAATAATTTGTATAGTATATTATTTTTTCAATAATTGTTGATAAAATTGACTTTTATTGATGATAAAACATATTCCGATTTAGAACATACTAAAAAGTAATATTTGGTATATTTTTTCTAATTAATGAAGTACGAATTCGCTGTATTAAGTTATAATGCTTTCAACTTTCGGATTACCGATTCATTGGTTTGGCAAAATGCATTTTGCTTTCAATAATTTATTTTTTTTACTGATTAGCATAAATACCTGAAAAACAAAAAAATATTAATATCAGGCTACTTTCAATATTTATCATATTATAAAAAGTTTTCGATAATATAAATCATAATTGACATGTTAGATTACTTTCCTCAATTTTTTACAAACAAAGCTATTACTTTATATCTATTATCCTTGATTGTAGTATCTGTACTATTTTTTAATAATTCATTGCCAATAGCATGGTGGTTTTTTGGTATAGTTGAGGTCATTTCTTTCTTTTATTTTTCAAACGTTCTTACCAAAAAGTGGAGTAATATATCTGAGAAGTCCTTTCGAAAGAAACTATTTACTACAGCGTTGATGATTAGGATTGTATGGGTAATTGTAAGTTATATTCTTTTTCTAACGGTTTGGACTGGTACTCCTTTCGAATGGCATTATGGTGATTCTGGCGCTTACCATGAATTAGGATATTGGGTAAGCTACTTAATTAAAAATGGAGAAATCCAACAGTATTTTGATTATTTTGAGGGAAGGTATTCTGATTCAGGATATGCTGCATTTTTGGGAATTCAATATGTACTTACAGGTGATTCAATATTCATTGCCAGATTATTAAAAGCGTTATTCAGTGCTCTTACTGCTTTAATGGTATATAAACTTACTTCACGTACTTTTAATGAATCCACAGGGCGTATGGCTGGAATATTTACCATGCTGATGCCAAGTTTAATTTATTATACCGGACTACATCTTAAAGAAACTGAAATGGTTTTTATTTCAGTTTGGTTTTTAGAGCGTGCTGATTCACTTCTTAGAAGCAGGAATTTTTCTTTTAGCACTTTGTGGTTACCTATTGTATTAGTTGTTGTACTTTTTTTCTTCAGAACAGTTTTAGCTGTTACTATATTATTTGCATTTTTTACAGCTATATTCTTTACTTCAGAAAGAATATTAAAAATAGGAAAACGACTTATAATAGGAATTTGGGTAGTTCTTGCTATTGGATTCTTATTTGGAACTAAATATGTGAACGAGATCAGTGAAATTTGGAATCAAAGAGGAGAAAGTCAAGCCCAATCAATCAATTGGAGAGCTACTCGCGAAGGGGGAAATATTTTAGCGGTATATGCTTCAACAGCAGTTTTTGTTCCATTAATTTTGGTTATACCTTTTCCTACCATGGTAAACATCAACGGTCAGGAAATTCAAATGTTTATGAATGGGGGTAATTTTGTTAAAAATATAATTGCTTTTTTTGTAATCTTTGCAATTTATTGGATTATTAAAGAAAAAAAATGGAGAGACTTTTTGTTGATAATAACGTTTCTGGTCGGGTATTTAGCAGTTTTAGCTATGAGTGCATTTGCCCAATCGGAAAGGTTTCATCAACCTATCATCCCTATGTTATTAATACTTGCGGCTCTAGGTATAAGCAAAATTACCGACAAACAAAAAAAGTTATTTAACATATATTTATTTGTTGTTTTTGCTATTATTATAGGATGGAATTTATTTAAATTATCTGGCCGTGGATTAATTTAATTGAAGTATTTTAAAATTATTATGTAATAGTTTAAACTTTTACATCTAAATGAATTTTAAAAAATTATATATGAGGTATTTATATTTATTTCTTTACTATAATTTAGCATTTTACTTACCGAAATCCAATCATCCAATACTTGGCAGTTTTTCGAAATACTTACGTCGATTTTTATGTAAGAAATTGTTTCTGAAGGCAGGTGAAAAATTAGTAGTTGAAAATCATGCATATTTTGGTAATGGGAAAGACTTTAGTGTTGGCAATGAAGGTGCTTTAGGAGTAAATTTTAAGAGTATACAAAGAAAAGTGACCATAGGTAACTTTTTAATGATGGCTGAAGATGTAATATTTATTGGAGGTGGACATAAATATAATCGTTTAGATATTCCAATGGGACATCAAGGTGGAATGGAAAAGACCCCTTTAATAATTGAAGATGATGTGTGGATAGGCACACGAGCAATGATTTTGCCAGGATGTAAACACATTGGCAAGGGCGTAATTATCGGAGCAGGTTCAGTTGTTACAAAGGATATTCCCGATTTTGCTATTGTTGGAGGTAATCCGGCTAGAATTTTGAAATACAGAAATAATGAGTAAATATCTATATTTAATTAGTCATCCGGCACATTTTCACATGTTTAAAAATTCAATTAGCAAATTGAAAGATAAAGGACATGAAGTGCTATCCATAATAAGACCTAAAGATGTTCTGGAGCAGTTATGTATTAATAGCAAATTCCAATATATTAGAATAGAAGACAGACCCTCCAAATTTGGCATGTTGGGTTTGGCATGGTCACTGTTTAAAAAGGATTATCAGGTTTTAAAAATTGTAAATAATTTTAAACCTGATTTACTTTTAGGTTCAGATGGTTCATTAGCCCGTGTGGGATTTTTAAAGCGAATTCCATCATTTGAGTTTAGTGAAGATGATGCCGAGGCAATAAAATTATATGCAATACTTTCATTCCCATTTTATACAAATATAGTCACACCGGTAGTAACAAGTTGCTGGTTATGGAATAAAAAGAAAATCGGATATAATAGCTATCACGAATTAGCTTATCTTCACCCCAATCAGTAAACGCTCATCACGATGTGGGAATTCAAGGAATAACGGCTCAAATTGCTGAAAGTATAATCGAAATTTTATCTCCTTATGGGAAAATTTATATAACATCGGAAAGAGAGCTTGAATCTCAATTTGAACCTTATAGATTAAATATTAACCCATTGGATATGCATCACGTTATGGCATTTGCAGATATATATATTGGTGATAGTCAAACCATGGCAGCTGAAGCAGGTGTGTTAGGTATTCCATTTGTCCGATTTAACGATTTTGTAGGTAGATTGTCTTATCTAAACGAACTCGAGTTGAAGTATCAATTAGGTTTTGGTCACAAAACATCAGATGAAAAGGGAATGTTGAAATCGATTGATAAATTGGTGAAAATGGAGGAAAGAAAAAAGATTTTTGCTGAACGTAGAAAAAAGATGCTTAGTGAAAAAATAGATTTTGCTAAATTTCAAACATGGTTTATTGAGAACTACCCCGGTAGTGTAAAAATCCACAAAGAAAATCCTGAATCTGAATTTTAAATTAATCAAGTTGTATTTACTAAAGCACTCTGACATATGAAAGTTCTGATTGTATGTAGTTCTAATTCGGGGAAAGTAGCACCATTTATTGAAGAACAGGTAATATCGTTAGAAAACAAAGGTGTTTTATTTGATTTTTTTTTAATTAAAAAAAAAGGTGCAAAAGGTTATTTAATGGAAAGAAAATCATTGATTAAAAAAATCAAAAGTTTTCAACCAGATTTAGTACATGCACATTATGGTTTATCCGGATTGCTTGCAAACACACAAAGAAAAATACCTGTAATTACAACATACCACGGAAGTGATATAAATCTGAATATTATATTTTTGTTTTCTAAAATTTGCATGATACTCTCATCAAAAAACATATTTGTTTCAGAGAAAAATTTGAGAAAATCAGGTGCGAATAAAAAAAGTGTTTTACTGCCTTGTGGTATCGACGCCAATTTGTTTAGTCAAAGAGATATAGCAGTTGAAAGAGAAAATTTGAAATTTGAAATTGAAAAAAAATATATCCTCTTTTCAGGTTCATTTCAGAATAAGGTAAAAAACTTCCCATTAGCCCAAGCAGCATGTGAGTTACTGAAGCCTAATCATCAAATAATTGAATTAACCGGATATACACGTGATCAAGTTGCCTCTTTGATGAATTCAGTTGATGTTTGTTTGATGACAAGTTTTTCAGAGGGTTCACCTCAATTTATAAAAGAAGCTATGGCTTGTAATTGTCCTATTGTTTCGGTAGATGTAGGAGATGTTGCTGAGGTCTTAGGACCTACCGAGGGATGTTATGTTTGTGGTTATGACCCCGTAGAAATAGCTCAGGGTATTGAAAAAGCGATCATTTTTGGAAAGCGAACTAACGGAAGAAAAAGAATTTATGAGTTAGGATTTAATTCCGAACAGGTAGTTGAAAAATTAATTAAAATTTATACTAGTTTAATATGATAGAAATTTATACAAAAGTATCAGAAATCGATATTGTTGAATGGAATCAATTGAATTATAACTCTCCTGTTTCATCATTTTTTCAAACAAAAGAATGTTATTCCTTTTACGAATCACTATCATTTATTAAACCGTTTTTATTTGCAGTTTCAGAAGATAATTCGCTGAAAGCAGTTATGTGTGGCTACATTGTTGCTGATGGAAATTTATTTAAAAGGTTTTTTAGTAGAAGAGCAATTGTTCCGGGTGGATTATTACTTGATGCTGATATTTCTGATGAAGCGCTTTCTTCTTTACTGAAAATTGCTAAGAAGACTTTATCCAAAGATGTGATTTATATTGAACTAAGAAATTATTCAGACTTTAGTATTTATAAATCTGTTTTTGAAATAAATAATTATAGTTATCTTAAACATTTAAACTTTCATGTGTCTACTCCGGACCTTGACAAAGCATTTAGTAATTTAAGCAGTACAAAAAGAAGAGACATAAGAGTATCATGTAAAGAGAATGCTACATGGTTTGAAAGTACATCTTTGGAAGATTTAAAGGATTACTATAAACTGCTAAGCGATTTATATAGAAACAGAATAAAAACTCCGTTATTTAAATTTGAATTTTTTGAGAAAATAATACAAATGCCTTTTTGTAAATTTTTTGTGATAAAATATAACG
>JAIFLC010000025.1 GCA_020049295.1 Bacteroidota bacterium | reverse complement strand
ATAAAAATAGTTTTATTCCTCCTTTGCTTGATATTGATGTTACTTCTGTATCAACATACTTTTTTAAGGGGAATAAGCTCAGAATTGTTCACCCAATAACCTTTAAAAACACAAAATACGGGTCCATAAGCATAATAGCTACAACCAGTTTTCTTGTAAGTAGAATAAAAAAATACATTCTGGCTATGCTGCTTATATTTGCAGGGGCAGTTGTATTTGCTTATCTGTTGGCAAATAGTTTACAGAAACCCATTTCGCAACCTATACTCGAACTATCAGAACTAACTCAAAAGATATCAGAGAAAGGAGATTATAATGTTCAGATACTTAAAAACAGCAATGATGAAATAGGTGTATTGTACGATAATTTTAATAGCATGCTTCGGCAAATAGTTTTAAGAGATCAGGCCCGCAATGAAGCCGATAAGGACATGCTTCTTGCCAAAGAAAAAGCAGAAGAAAGCGATCGGTTAAAATCAGCGTTTCTGGCAAATATGTCGCACGAGATAAGAACACCCATGAATGCCATTCTTGGATTTGCTGAGCTGCTCACCCTGCCTGATTCTTCGTTAACAGATGAGGAGCGCTTAAATTACACCAAACTTATACATAATAGTGGTAATAACCTGCTTCATCTTATTGATGATATTATTGATATTTCGAAGATCGAAGCCGGACAACTAAAAATCATTGTTAAAGAAACTCACATCAACAGAATATTAAAGGATTTAGTGGTTTCGTATAATGAGATTAAAAAGCTCAAAGGGAGAGAGAATATTGATTTAATATTAAATGAAACAGCTCAAACGCAGGACATTGTTTTAAAAACTGATCCCCTACGATTTCAACAAATAATTTCGAATCTTATTGACAATGCATTGAAATTTACCGAAGATGGGTTTATCGAATTCGGATATCATATTCAAAGTAAAAACTTTCTCTTATTCTATGTTAAAGATACCGGAATAGGGATTGAGCAGAATAAGAAACAAGCTATTTTTGATCGATTCAGAAAACTCGAAGACGATAAAACAAGAGTCTTTAGAGGGGCAGGGCTTGGGTTGGCAATTTGCAGAAACCTTGTCGAATTGCTTGGAGGTAAAATATGGGTTGAATCGGTTCCAGGTGCTGGATCAAGTTTTTATTTTACTATCCCCTATATCATAAGCCAGACAAACAAAACCTATAAACCAGAACTTGAAGCTATTAGCTTTGATTGGAGCAAAAAGAAAATTTTGGTTGCCGAAGATGAACCTGCTAATATTATATATATCGAAGAGGTTTTAAAACCAACCGGAGCTGAGGTTTTAAAAGCAGTTAACGGCAAACAGGCGGTTGAAATATATAAAAACCACCCTGAGATCGATATTGTAATTATGGATATTAAAATGCCCGAAATGGATGGATATGAAGCATCAGAGGAGATAAAAAAAATAAATGGCCTGGTTCCAATAATTTCACAAACGGCCTATGCTATGTCCGACGAAAGAGAAAAAGTTATTAAAGCAGGTATAAATGACTATTTAACAAAACCTATTAAACCTTCCACGCTACTTACAGTTATTAATAAGCATATAAAAAATGATTAGTGATTGGTGATTAGAGATTGTGACTTATAACGGTCCTTGCATAGGAAAAGTGCGGGAATTTTGCCCAGCGTTCCAATCAGCCGTTGTAAAGTTTAAAGATAAATAAAAATGTCAAATAACCACTGAACTTTTCTCACGACTGAAAGGAGTAACCCCGCATTTTTTCTGATGCAATGTTATGCGTTGACTCATTTTCTATTTCGCTATTATTTAAGTAAATAAGAAACATTACTACACCAATCGGTCTGTAAAAAGTTGTCAATAGAATAGAATATTTTCCAGTGACTTTAAATTTGGTTTTGTCAAATGAAATTATCAATGTGGTAATAATATTCAATAAGTAATCAAGTATCGTCGGAATTGACATTAGCATACTTCTTGTCTCATAGCTTTGAATATCTTTTGTTAAGCTTCTAATAATATAACCAGTAGCAATATCAATTAATTAAAAACACTGTCAGTATCAATGCGTATTTACCAATTGTTTTTATAATAGGATTATTCATTTTCAATAGTTTTTTAAATCCAGAAAATTTGTGTAAAGCTTATCGGTAAAGGTTTTGGCTTAGAAGAAATAGTGTGGGATTTCGCCTCGTTTCTTTATCCACCCATTTTACATACTACAATACTATCAACTTTAAAAAAAAATCATTTTAGTTAATAGATTTTTATTTTAAATAGTACCTTAGGAGCATAAAAATTTATTGTATTTAAAAAAGAGATAGAATTAAAAATTTATTCTTATTGACTATTTTTATTAACGTTATCTAAAATTAATTACATGGACACCTCCACTGAAAACGTCACAATAACGTCGGCCGCCATCAATGATGTACTTAATATATATCGAGACAAAAAGGATGAGTATAAAGAATTGTTTGACTTTGCAAACGGTTATGATTACACAAATCCAAGGTTAAAAATTCCAATTGAGGTCTATATAAAAATGTGTGATTGGATTGAAAATAAACTGGGGAAGTTCAACCTAATGAGAATTGGTAGAACTATCGGTGAATCAACTTTTGAAGTGATGATTACAAATAAAATGATTGAAAGTAAGTGTACGCCTAATGATGTTATGAAGGCGCTGATTCTTACTTCAAATACTGGTGTTAAGGATCCAAAAAAGAGAGGTTGGGAGATACTTACCAGCACTGACAAATCTATATTAATGAGAAAAACCCAAAATTTTAATACTACGCTTCAAATCGGAATGCTTGATGGGCTAATTCGTAAATCCGGAGTTTTTGGTGTAAAGGTTACACTTAGCAACGAAATTAGAAAAGGGGCTGAATTCGATGAGTACTTAATATCTTGGATTTAACACCAATTATTTTCGAACAATCAAATCTACATTGCTCTGTTTTTAAGATGTTTATGGTAAAATATATAATGATTCGGCTTAATCTTCCTGGATGCATCAACTTTAACTTTTAGGGTTTTGTCAACCTCCAAATAAACTAAAGAAAAAGTGAGTTTACGCATAACTTATAAATAGCAATAAAAAAATCCCGAAATAATTTTACTTCGGGATTTTTACTAACTTAAAAAACATGTTTAAACTTTCATTATATCTTCTTCTTTGGCCTTAACTACCTTGTCAATTTTTTCGCTAAAGCTATCGGTCATTTTCTGAACAGTATCTTCGGCTTTTTTAGCATCATCCTCAGGAAGACCATCTTTGGACATTTTTTTAATTTCTTCATTTGCATCACGGCGTGCGGTACGAAGACTCACCCGGGCACTTTCGCCCTCGTTATGTACTTGTTTAACCAGCGACTTACGGCGCTCTTCGGTTAAGGCTGGCACATTTAGTCGTATTATTTCGCCATTATTTACTGGTGTTAAACCTATATTTGAGGCAAGAATAGCCTTTTCAATTTCGCCAATCAGGTTTTTCTCCCAGGGTTGAATAGCAATTGTTTTTGGATCGGGCGTTCCGATATTGGCAACCTGTGCCAATGGTGTTGATGTACCATAATAATCAACATGTATGCTATCTAGCATTCGTGGATTCGCTTTTCCTGCACGTAATACGGCCAATTCATTCTCGAGATGAGCGATTGCACCATCCATGCGCTCTTTGGTTTCGTCTATTAAAAACTGAACTTCTTCGGTCATTGTTGTAGTTTTTTTAGGATCGTATTTCTAAGGTTGCAACAAATTTAAAAAAAAATAGCAAGAATGGAAGAATGGGAGAATCTAATTTTTAAAAACTCAATGAGTAAAATAACATTGGATTTTTTGGATTATTGGAAAATTGGAAGATTGAAACAATCCTAAATAAAGGAATCGTTCCAATCTCCTTTTTTCTGTTTCTTTTGCAATGATTCTATTAGTTTCAATAATCCGTTTTCAAGTTTAAAATGCAACACATCCAATTTCTCGTAATCATCTTTAGTAATTTGGTCAGCCACCATGAAACTATAATAACAACTATGAAACTCCCCACAAGAACCTAAAGCAATATTTAGAAAATTTAAGTATTCTTTAATGCTACGTCTTGAATAGCCCTCTGCTATATTTCTACTAATGCTATGGGAAGAATCAATGGCGTTCGAAATAGTCTTCTTTAATTCAAATGAGGGGTCATTTAAAAGAATTTGACAAGTTAATTTATAAAGATTAACAGCATCCTGCCAAACAATTAACTTCTTATAGCCCCTGTTAATATTATTTCTTTCCATTTTTCCATTTCCCCATCATTCCATTTTTCCATTATTCCATCTTTCCATTATTCCATTTTTCCATTATTCCATCTTTCCATTATTCCATCTTTCCATTATTCCATCTTTCCATTATTCCATCTTTCCATTATTCCATTTTTCCATTTCCCCATCATTCCATTATTCCATTTCCCCATTATTCCATCATTCCATTTCCCCATTATTCCATCATTTCATTTCCCCATCATTCCAGCATTCCATTATTCCATTATTCCCATCATTCCATTTCCCCATCATTCCAGCATTCCATCATCCCATCATTCCATCATTCCATATCTAATTACTCACAAGCGTACCTATTTTTTCTCCCTTAACCACTTTGAGAAGATTTCCCACCTTGTTCATATCAAAAACATAAATTGGGATATTATTTTCGCGGCACATGGTAAATGCAGTCAGATCCATAATATTTAGCTGACGTTTAATAACCTCGTCGAAAGATATTGATTCGAATTTGGTAGCTGATTTGTCTTTTTCGGGATCGGCAGTATAAACACCATCAACACGAGTACCTTTAAGAATGATATCGGCTCCAATCTCAACTGCGCGTAGTGCCGATGCAGTATCTGTTGTAAAAAACGGATTACCTGTTCCACCTGAAAGAATTGCCACTTTGCCTTTTACCAGATTTTTAACCACCTTGTCGCGGTTATACAATTCGCCCACCGGTTCCATGCGAATAGCAGTATACACAATTGAATCTACTTCAATACTTGTAAGAGCCGATTGCAGGGCTAAGCTATTAATTACTGTAGCCAGCATACCCATCTGATCGCCTTTTACCCTGTCGAAGCCTTTGGAAGCTCCTGATAATCCACGAAAAATATTACCACCACCAATTACTATAGCTACCTGAGCTCCCGCTTGCGCAAGCTCTTTAATCTGACTGGCATATTCGTTAAGGCGTTTCGGGTCGATACCATAACCCTCGCTACCCATGAGCGATTCGCCACTAAGCTTTAGAAGTATTCGTTTGTATTTGATCATATAGAAAAAATTTAAATTATCGTAATACAAAGTAACATAAAAAAATTTGTGAATTTAAAAATGGATCCCAGAGTACGTGCTTATTTCTCTTTCAGGAGATATACACTGCCTTTATTTTTCCCAATAGATTCAATTATTTGCTCAGTTTTCATATACTGCAAATCTTTCTTAAGGGTATTAATTGAAATATCAGACATAATAGTAGCCAAATCAGATAATTTAATTGGCTGATTCGTTTTTATGAACTCTTTAATTCTCTTTTGCCTTTCATTTAAGTAACCTCCTTTAGATTTGAAAACATTATATTTTTGTTCTAGTCTATGTATTAGGGATTCAATTGCTTGTAAAAAGAAAAGCATCCATTTGTCAATTTTTTCCTTTTCAGAATTTCTGTCCTTTTGACCATCAATTAATGACTCATAATAAGTCTTTTTTTTCTGCTCAATTAAGTTTTCAAATGATACATATTGAATAAATAGATAATTGCTTTTTAAAAGTAAAAGATTGGTTAATAATCTTGATAACCTTCCATTGCCATCCTGAAAGGGATGAATGGATAAAAATTCGTATATAAAGAATCCTATTGCAATCAATGGGTGGAGTGCTTCTGATTTTAATTGATTATTTATCCAATCAATCAAATCATTCATTTCACTTTCTACAAGGTGGGGTTCTGTGGTGTCAAAAATTACTCTTTGGGTTCCATCAGGATAATTTGCTACAACTTTATTCGTTAAGTTCTTGTAAGTGCCCCTGTGCCTTTCATCCTTAGTGCTATATTTTAATAAGCTTTGATGAAGTTGTTGGATGTAGTTTTTTGAAATACCTATATTCTCATAGTTTTCATTGATGATTTCAAGAACGTTATAGTAGCCAATTACTTCTTGCTCATCTCTAATCTTTAATTCAGTTATTTTTATATTTTCAATAAGTTCTTTAATTTCTTTATTAGTAAGTTTCGCACCTTCAATCCTTGTTGATGAACCAATGCTTTCAATTGTTGCTATTTTCCTTAATTCCTTTAAGAAAATGTTTTCTTTGCTCTCAACAATATTCCACTTACCTTTAAATGTGTCAATAAAACTAATTGATTTTAAAATCAACTGATTCGTTTGGAAATCAAAGTTTATCTTATTTATATATTTATCCATATGGTATCCATATTTTATCCATACAAATATAAAAAAAATTATTAATCCATCTATATTGTATCCATAAAATATCCATAAATAGATTTCCCAGTTAGTATAAGTCTTGCAGGCGGGCGGCAGTCAGGTTGATAGAAAATTTATTAAAATTAAAGTGCGTGTCAGTAAAAATGATGAAAAAGGAACAAATCTGTTTGCGACACGCAAGAATACAAATGTTGATTTTAAAAATGTGTTTTTTGATTTTTAATAATTGCGCACCATATAGCTAACGATTCTTTTATATGATTTGTGGTTGGTGCGCTTTTCCCTTCTACGTCCCATTACTACAAATATTCCGCTCCTACGGAGCTTTTCTATATTTGAACTGTACTACCCAGATCAAGTAGATTCATCTTGTTTTTTGCCCCAGCGGGGCAAAATATTTGTAGAAAATTGATAAAAAGAAAAGTGCGTGTCAGTAAAAATGATGAAAAAGGAACAAATCTGTTTGCGACACGCAATAGTAAAAATCATAATTTTAATTTGTGGCTTTTAAAAGCCGCCAAAAATGCTCATCAAACAATGCGAAATCTGCTATTAACCAGGACGAATTCAAAAAAAAACATGTTGTTAAAAACTTTTAATATGTTTTTACGTATGTCAAAATAATTGCACGAATCTTGTTAGGATGCTGATAATTAGTTATTTTTATAATTGTTTCGTTTATAAGGGTTAAATTTGCGAACATTTTATGAACAGTTCTAAAAAACTCTTTTTAAAATTTTTTAGAACAAAGGCAAGGAAATAAGTGTTATATACGTTCGACTCTGTCGGACATTAAAATAGAGAGTGAGCAACAACCAAACAAAAAAAAGCATTTCCCCTGATTTTATGCGCAATTGGCTAAAAAACAAGGGAAAGAGCACTTATCAATATATTGCCCATATGTTGAAAGGGAAAGGTATTGCTAACACTCAGACATACAGGGCATCACATTTAACCATTCAATTCGTATCCTTAAAACTTGCAGGTAAAACAAAACTTTTCAGTTTAGTACATGCTGATTTAAGGGTATTTAGCAACTTTTACAGTACAAGTTGTATCAATTTTGAAAAATTTAAGGAGGCACCATATGGATACATTAGCTAGAAAATCTTCATTGGTTTTGGTAAGAAAATTGGGGAGATTAAAGAGAATGAAAAGTATCTTTACGATTAAAATCTTTTCGTGGACAGCAATTCTGTTCCTTACCCTGGCATCGTTCGTATCGTTCGGACAAGGGGTTGGTATAAGCGAAACAACAATTACACCTGATAATTCGGCAATATTGGAATTGCGGTCAACATTACGGGGATTGTTGGTTCCAAGAATGACTACAGCACAAAGATTAGATATTGCCTTTCCGGCAGAACCTGCACAAGGTTTATTGGTGTACGATGTTACCTTAAATTCGTTTTGGTATTA
>JAIFLC010000129.1 GCA_020049295.1 Bacteroidota bacterium | reverse complement strand
AAATTAATTATTAACTAAAACTTAAAGTTATGTCTGATACTGCATCAAGAGTTAAAGCTATCATCGTTGATAAATTAGGAGTTGACGAGAATGAAGTTACACCAGAAGCAAGTTTTACTAATGATCTAGGTGCTGACTCTCTTGACACTGTTGAATTAATCATGGAATTTGAAAAAGAGTTTAATATCTCTATTCCAGATGATCAAGCTGAGAATATCGGCACAGTTGGTGATGCTATTAAGTACATCGAAGAGCACGCTAAGTAATTGTTTAATAACCCCTAGAATCTTGTTTTAAATTTTAACTTTATGGAATTCAAACGTGTAGTAATTACTGGTATTGGAGCAATTACCCCAATACAAAATTTAAAACAAGATTTGCTTGTGAGGTTAAAAACTTCGATCCTAATCAACATTTTGACAGGAAAGAAGCAAAGAAGCTTGATTTGTTTGCACAATATGCCCTTGTGGCTGCTGAGCAAGCAATTCAAGATTCAAAACTTGATTTAAATGCTATTGATCACGACAAAGCAGGAGTTATTTGGGGCTCTGGTATTGGTGGTATACAAACTTTTCTTGAAGAAGTAAAATCATATGCAACAGGAGATGGAACACCTCGTTTTTCTCCATTCTTTATTCCAAAAATGATTTCGGATATTGCTTCAGGTCATATATCAATGAAATATCATTTTAGAGGTCCAAACTTTACAACTGTTTCTGCTTGTGCATCATCAACTAATGCATTAATTGATGCTTTAACCTATATCCGATTAGGTAAAGCAAATATTTTTATTACTGGTGGATCAGAAGCTTCAATTAATGAGGCTGGTATGGGTGGATTTAGTTCAATGCAGGCGATATCTTCAAAAAATGATGAGTATAAAACTGCTTCACGTCCATTCTGCAAAACTCGTGATGGATTTGTTATGGGAGAAGGTGCCGCTGCTTTAATTTTTGAAGAATTAGAACATGCTAAAAAACGCGGTGCAAAAATTTATGCTGAAGTAGCAGGTGGCGGTATGTCTGCCGATGCTTATCATTTAACAGCTCCACACCCTGAGGGATTAGGTGCAATGAATGTAATGAAAAATGCATTGGAAGACGCAAATATGAAACCTGAGGATATCGATTATATTAATGTTCATGGCACTGCAACTCCGCTTGGAGATGTTGCTGAGCTAAAAGGTATAGTCGAAGTATTTGGCGAACATTCATATAAAATGAATATCAGTGGTACAAAATCAATGACAGGTCACTTATTAGGTGCTGCTGGTGCAGTTGAAACTCTTGCTGCCCTTTGCGCTGTTGTGAATGACATAGTTCCTCCAACAATTAATCTTGTAGAAACCGACCCTAATATTGATCCAAAATTAAATCTGACATTGCATAAAGCACAAAAACGAGTTATTCGTGCTGCTTTAAGTAATACATTTGGTTTTGGTGGTCATAATGCTTCGGTAATCATTAAAAAATATACTGAATAGTTAGTGTTCAATATTTTTCCATTACTAACATATTTTATCTCCGGGAATAAAGATTTTAAACGTAAACTTTATCGTTTAACAGGGTTTTACCCCAGTAACTATAAGGTTTATAAAATTGCGTTTACTCACAAATCTGCATCTATACAATTCGATAACGATAAATATATCAATAACGAACGGCTCGAATATCTGGGAGATGCAATTTTAGCTGCTGTAATTGCCGACTACCTGTTTTCATATTTTCCTTTTAAAAAAGAAGGTTTTTTAACGAAAATTCGTGCTCGAATTGTTAGTCGAGATCAGTTGAATGAAATTGCAATTAAATTGGGATTACAGGATTTAATTGTTTCGCAGATAAAAATTAATGGCACCAAAAATATTTACGGTAACGCTTTTGAAGCTTTAATTGGAGCCATCTATATCGACAAAGGATATAAAAAAACCAAACGTTTTATTATTAAGCGAATCATAAAGAAATATATTAACATAAACGAGCTTATACAAGTAGATTCGGACTATAAAAGCAAACTTATTGAACTAGCTCAGAAAAATAAACTCGAGATTATTTTTGAGGATACTGAAGGTGAAATGAATGAGCAAAACACACCCATCTTTAAATCAAGTGTTAAGCTTAATAATAAGATTTTTGGCAAAGGTACAGGGAATTCAAAAAAAGAAGCTCAGCAGGGTGCCTCCAGAGAAGCGTTAACAAAAACTATCGAATTTTTGGAGTAACTTGATCCAAATTTAAATACCTTTCTTAAATTAGCAGAAAATTAAGCGAACGTGAAAAAAAAAATTCACAAATTGGTTTCTGAATCAAATGAAACGTTTTTACTCATTGGTATAGTTTCGCACGAGAATGATTATCGTTTAAGTTGGGCTTTTAATCAATATTTAAAGCTTAAATTTATAAAAGCTGAGAGTTTAACCATTAGCCAACCCAAACTTGAAGAAAACCAGATCTTTTCGGTTTTTAAATTCGATGATCAAGAAAACGTTATTCAATATTTTTTAATTGCCAATAAATCAGAAAATGGATTTTTGGTACCAGAATTAAAAAATGTAGATTTTATTTTGAAAATAGAAGGTGATATAAAAGACCAAACAGCCAAAAACCTGGTTATTCAAATTAAAAAAATGGAGTTTGTAAATACTGCTTTTAAAATTGAAGATATATCTGCCAAAGGATTGAAAAACCTGATCTTCTAAAAATCTTTAAAAAGAGAAAGAGAGACGCCGATCTCTCTTTACCCAAACCCTAAAATATAAACCTAATCATTGACAATTTTTTTTCTTGCATTCTTATTTAATTGTCATCAACAAAAGTATTGTAAGCATTGGTTAAGTATTATGAACCGATGTTAAATAATGTTAAATAATTCATTTTGAATGCATATCATGATATCTTTGTGAAACTATGCACAAAAAAACCATTTGGATATTAACGGTTGTTTTATCGATTACTCTGATAGGGTTAATTTTTGTTCAATTGTATTGGATTGATAATGCGGTTAAATTAAAAGAAGAGCAGTTTTCTCAGTCGGTTAAAAAAGGATTGGATAACATAATTGAGGAAATCGAGAAAAAAGAAATGGTTTATCAGGTGGTTAATGAAATTGATCCATACAAAGGGATAAGTGCTTCAGGAAAAACCACTCTAAATTATCAGTATAATAAGCTCAATCAGAGTTTATTTAGTTTGTCAACAACAAATCATGAGAAAGAAATTTTTGTTATAAATCCCTCTGATTCAATTAAAAAAATTACACAATTACAGCAGTTTCTTGGAGATGGTATATTGTTCAATAGTAAAGAAAACCTACTATTGAGTAAATCTAATAAAAAGAAGCTGTTTAAAGAATTAAATCCAGGCTCTGATTTTGCAGAGAAATTATCAGAAAAAACGGTTTTTGTTGAGAATATTGTAAATAAATTGGTTCAGATTGATGTTGAATTAGAAGACAGAATCAGCAAAGAAGACTTGGAAGAAATTATTCAAAAATCATTTCAAGACATTGATAAAAATCTTATTTATGAATATTCCGTTTTTAAGAACGGACTCGAGCAAGTGTATAAATCAGACCATTTTAATCCTAAAACCAAATCAAAGATTTATACCGGTCAGTTATTTCCGAAAGATGTTTTTGCCAAAGACAATTTTATAATAATATACTTTCCTGATGAAAGAGATTATATACTCAAATCGACCGGATTTATTGCATTTACATCTGCATTTCTTACACTTATTATCATTTTTGGATTTTCGTTTTCAATACATATTATGTTTAAGCAAAAAAGGATTTCGCAAATTAAGAATGACTTTGTAAATAATATGACTCATGAGCTGAAAACTCCTATTTCTACAATTTCTCTCGCATCTCAGCTTTTAAAAGATAAAAGTGTCCCAATAGAGCTTAAAAACATCGATTATATCTCGAATATTATTGAAGACGAAAGTAAGCGCTTAAGTTATCAGGTTGAAAAAGTCCTGAAAACAGCTCTTTTTGAGCAAGGTCAGATAAAACTTAAACTTCGCGAACTGGATGTTCATAAAGTGATTGAAAATGTAGTGCATAATTTTGAAATTCAGGTTACAAACCGTCACGGATCTATTGAAAAGAACCTCGAGGCAACCCGATCAATAGCTAATATTGATGAAGTGCATTTTACAAATGTGATTTTTAATTTGCTTGATAACGCTGTTAAATACAGTAAGGATGAACCAGAGATAAAGATAGTGACCCGAGATAACAATTCGGGTATATATATATTTGTTTCTGATAAAGGGATTGGGATTAAAAAACAAGATCAGAAAAAGATATTTGATCAGTTTTATCGAGTTTCTACCGGAAATGTACACGATGTAAAAGGATTTGGATTAGGATTGAATTATGTTAAAAAAATGGTTGAGGAGCATGGAGGTGAAATTACACTCGAATCAGAATTGAAAAAAGGAACCACATTTAGAATATTTATTCCAACTAATAATATACACAATGGAAGAAACTAATATAAAAATTTTACTGGCCGAAGATGACGAAAATCTCGGAACACTTTTACGCGAATATCTAATTGCGAAAGGGTTTAAAACCGATTTATTTGTAAATGGTGAACTTGCGTTGGTCGGTTTTAAGAAAAATAAATATGATATCTGCATTTTTGATGTGATGATGCCCAAGATGGATGGTTTTACATTGGCCAGAGAAATAAAGAAAATAAATAACGCAATGCCTTATATCTTTTTAACTGCGAAATCATTAAAAGAAGATGTTATTGAAGGATTTTCTATCGGTGCTGATGATTACATTACCAAGCCGTTTAGTATGGAAGAGCTCATGTTCAGGATAAAAGCAATATTGCGCAGAATGAGTACTAACAATTCATCAGATACGAATGAAACATATCAAATTGGCGAATATATTTTTGACTCGCAAAAACAAATTTTGGAACATAACAAAAAACAATTAAAACTAACTACCAAAGAATCGGAATTGCTTAAGCTGCTTTGCAATAATAAAAACAATGTTCTTGAGCGTAATTTCGCTCTTAAAACAATCTGGCAGGAAGATAGTTACTTTAATGCACGAAGTATGGATGTTTATATTACCAAACTAAGGAAATATTTAAAGGATGATAGTTCAATTCAGATTCTTAATATTCATGGTAAAGGATATAAACTTATTGTTTAAGTTGTTGTTTTAAAGAAAAAGTCAAATCAGATGATTGATTTAGAGAAAAAGGAACTGCGAAAACAAATCAGGGAATTAAAGAAAAATTATTCGCTCGAGGAGAAAATTGAGAAATCTATAAAAATTTTCGAAAAAATTGAGAAAACGATAGAATTTAAGCAGTCACGAATAATTATGGCGTATTGGTCGATGGATGATGAGGTAAATACGCATGATTTTATTTTAAAATGGTACGGCAAGAAAAGATTTATTTTACCATCGGTTAAAGGAGACGAATTGGAGCTAAGAGAATTTACAGGTATTCAGAACATGACAACAGGAACTGCTTTTGGAATTTCTGAACCAAACAATTTGTATAAAGATTCATTAGATTTGATTGATCTTATTATTGTTCCGGGAGTGGCTTTTGACAAAAACAATAACCGGTTGGGAAGAGGTAAAGCTTATTATGATAAACTACTTATTGGTACAAAAGCATTTAAGTTAGGTGTTTGTTTTGATTTTCAACAAATTGAAATTGTACCTACCAACCAATTTGATATAAAAATGGATCTTGTAGTTACTGACTAATCTATGTATGAAATCACGAACCATTCATTCGCAGAAACTATTTGAAAGAAAATCAGAATTGGCTGAAAACGCGCCAATTGTAATTGCCTATCAGATCAAAACCCCCGAAAATATTGGTAATATCATTCGCCTTGCTGATAATGCAGGTTGCCAAAAGGTTATTATTGCTGCAGAGGATGAGAATATCAGAACATCAAAAATAAGAAAAACAGCTGGATTGAGTTATGATTCGATGTCGTGGGAGATTTGTAGTATCTCTGATTTGTTCACAAAAATTCCCACCGACTTTAAAGTTGTTTCGCTAGAAACATCAAGCGATTCCAAAAATATTTTTACATCAAATCTTCCTGATAAAATAGCACTAATTGTTGGAAATGAAATTGTTGGAATTGATAATGAAGTTCTGAATAAGTCTGATTTTATAGTTCATATTCCTTTATTTGGACACAATACTTCAATGAATGTTTCGCATGCTTTGGCTGTAGCTTTGTTTGAATGGCAAAGACAACAAATTTCCAAATTATAGATCATTAAGCATTAAGAAAATTGGCTAAATCATCTATTATTATCCTATACATCAAATCTATTTAAGACCTTAATAAATAATCATCTGATTTAGTAGTAAGAATTGTGTATTATTTTAATGTTGTATTTCAAATTTTCAATAAATTAGCCAAAGAAGTTCAATAATCTAAAAATCTATAGATATGCAAAGCACAATAGTAAACGATCGGTTAAAAGTTGTTCAGGAAGATGATCAGATTTATAAGTACATTGCTTTAGATAACTGCACTCTCGATATGGATACCTTGGAGAAAATGACCAAGATTGGAGATACATGGAATGGAGATCGACTTTGTGCAAATCTGGTAGATGTCCGAAAATTGTTTTTTGTTGATTCTAAAACTCGACAATATGCGGCAGCGCAATATAGACCTCATGTAGCTGGTCAAGCTATTTTGGTTGAATCCAAAATATCGAGTTCATTTGCTAATCTTTTTCTTACCTTTAGTCGTCCTAAAGTTCCTACGCGATTATTTAATAAAGAAGAAGAGGCGTTAAAATGGCTTAGGGATCAGTTAGAAAAAAGAAAAAAGTCGAATTGAAATAATTCAATAAATAAATTTTTGATAATTCTTTTTCTAATACAAATTTTAAATTGTAAGTAATTATGGCAAAGCGAGATAATGCAATAAAAGATATAACTGAGTTAGATGAGCTTGAAGCAATTATTAAAAAATGCAAAGTATGCAGGGTTGGAATGGTCGAAGGGGATATACCTTATGTGTTGGCTATGAATTTTGGGTACGAAGACCAAACAATATGGCTGCACTGTGCTAAAGCAGGTAAAAAGATAGATATTCTTAAGCATAATAATAAAGTTTGTATTGAATTTGATGCTGATCATAAGCTTTTTGCACGACACGAAGATGTTGCCTGCTCGTGGCGTTTTGCATACCGAAGTGTATTAATTAATGGACATGCACTTTTTGTTGATGATTACGATGAAAAAATAAAAGGGCTTCATATTTTCATGAAAAACTATTCCGATAAACCATTCGAATATTCAAAACCTTCGGTTGATAATGTGCAATTAATCAAAATACCGATTGAGTCAATTACCGGAAGATCTTTTGAATACTAATGATATTTTAATTATTGTAAATTAATTTTTATACTTTGTGAATGCTTGGTGCTTTGGAGTCTTCGTGGCTGCATATAATGTAATGCAACAAAACAAAAAGACACATAAGGGTTACATATAATTATTAAACAAGAATAATAGATGAAAAAAATTAAAAACCCGTTTATACATATCGAAGGATATAATTGTTTTGGGTGTTCGCCAAAAAACTCATTGGGTTTACAAATGCAATTTTACGAAGAGGGTGAATGGATAAT
>JAIFLC010000075.1 GCA_020049295.1 Bacteroidota bacterium | reverse complement strand
CTACTGATCTTCAGGATGGTTATGTTGTAATAAGTACAGCTCAAGCTGGTAATACTAGAATTTATAATGTTATTATTCAGTCTGCTTCAGGTGCGAATGATTTATTCTTCTCTGAATATATTGAAGGAGGAAGTAATAATAAAGCTCTTGAGATTTATAATGGAACAGGTGCAAGTGTTGATTTACATGATTATGTTATCCGTATCAATGGTAATGGTAGTGCATGGACATCAAAATTTGATTTCCCTGTTGGAACAACATTAGCGAATGGTGATGTATATGTTATTGCTCATTCTGCATCTATTGCAGGTATTTTAGCTGTAACTGATTCAGTTGTTCAGGATCCATATGCTGGTGGAACATCATATGTTGTTGTATTCAATGGTGACGATGTACGCGGTTTGTTTAAAGTAGATGGCGCTGACACAACTATGATTGATATTATCGGAGCTGATAATTTAACTGATCCTGGAACAGCTTGGGCTGTTGCCGGTATAGCTAATGCTACACAAAATCACACCCTAATCCGTAAATCTTCAGTTATTGAAGGAAATACAGTTTGGGCAACTTCAGCAGGTACGACAACAGAAGACTCTGAATGGGAAGTTTTTGCACAGGATTATATTGATGGTCTTGGAACTCATATGATATCTAACCCAGTTGAGGCAGAGATACTTTCATTCGAACTGGCTGAACAAACAGCTGAGGCAGTTTTTGATTCTACTGCAGGAACAATCGATATTGAAGTTTTATTTGGGACTGATATAACTGCTCTTGTTCCTACTATCGAAGTATCTGCCGGTGCAAATATTATGCCTCCATCTGGTTATGAACAAAACTTCACGGCTCCAGTTGTATATACTGTTACTGCAAGTGATTACATGACAACAAAAGATTGGACTGTTACTGTAACTGTTAATCCAACAGCTAGTGATGATGCTGAGTTTCTTACATTTGAAATTGAAGAAATGGATAGTGTAAATATAAATTTAGCTGATACAACAATTACAGTTTATATGCCTGATGGGACTGATGTTACAACTTTAGCACCAACATATACTATTTCATTAGGCGCAGTAATTGCTACTCCTTCTGGTACTGTTCAGAATTTTACAACTCCACTAGTCTATACAATAACAGCTCAGAATTCAATCAATATTATGGAATGGGAAGTAACGGTTATTGTTAATGAAATACCACAGGTTAGTATCTTTGATATTCAATATGCCACTGCATCTCCTTACGATAGTCCATACAAGGATCAGTTAATTAAAACAAAAGGTTTGGTAGTTGGCTATAAAACAGGTACATCTACTACAAATTTCTATATTCAGGATGGTGGTAATGCATGGCGTGGTGTTTATGTATATGGAAGTACAACTCCGGTTGCTCTTGGTGATAGTGTTCAGATAACAGGTACTGTTTCTGAATATTATGGATTAACAGAGATAAAAAATCTTACGAATCTTACCATTGTTAATTCAGGAAACGGAATAACTTCTCCTACAGATATAGAAATTTCTGCTGTATCTGAACAATATGAAGGAGTATTTGTACGACTTACTAATGTAGAATGCATTACTGCACCTAACAGTTATAAAGAATGGAAAATAACAGATGGTGTTGATACCATGTTGGTTGATGACCTATTGTTTGATTTCACTCCTGTTGTTGGTTCGGTATATACAATTACCGGTTTAATTGATTATTCATTTAATGCTTGGAGAATTATTCCGCGTAGTGCTGCAGATGTTGCTGAGAATGTTGAACCTCAGATAACAGATGTTACATTAAGCCCAACAAATGCTAAACCAACAGAACCAGTTACGATTACAGCAACTATTACTGATGATTTTACTGCTCCTGAAGATCTTGAGGTTGCTCTTTACTGGGGTACTGCTGAAGGTTCTGAAACAAACGAGGTAACATTTACTCAGGTTGGTTTTGGAGATACCTTTACTGGTACAATTCCTATGCAGGCAGTTGGTACAATTTACTACGTGATCGAAGCAATGGATGATATATGGATTACTGAATACCCTGGTTCTTACAGTATTACTACAGGTATAAATGATCCTTCTTCATTTGTTATGATTAACATTTATCCTAACCCAAGTAACGGTCAGTTTACTATCGAACTAAATGCTCAAAAAGCAGGTAAATTCGATCTCGAAATTGTGAATGTTCTTGGTCAGGTAATTTATCAAAAACAAATTACTCAGGATGGTACTCATAAAGATATGATTGATATCAGCGATAAAGCTAAAGGTTTGTATTATATCAGAATAACTGATGGTACATCAACCAAAGTTCAAAAGCTGATGATTAAATAATATTCTTAATCATTTTTATTAAAGCTGCCCCAAAAGGGCAGCTTTTTTGTTTGCAAATTAATCTTTATTTAGCATCAAGACGAAAGTTTGAGGATTATATTCATTAATCATAAATTTTAGCAAGTCTGTACAGGAAAAATTAACATCTCTCACCCCTCTTGAAAAAGCTTTAAAAGATTTCATTTTAGCATTAAAGGATATAGCAGCAACATTTGTGCTTCTATTGTTAAAGAAATCTAGTATTGATTTTTTTGTTTTTACAACTTTTTTGGCTTGATCCAAAAAAGTATCAAAAAATCCCGAAAGCTTTCGGGACAAGACAAAACGATACTTCCAAGCTCTCTGTGATAAGCAAACTATTCCTGACAAAGTAAGCGAGCTCCTTTGTCGGAATTCTAATACTTATCACATTCACACTACCCCAAGGCTCGTCGTTTTGTCATGCCCGCGCTTAAGAATCCGCATCTGATAAATTTGTGTTAAAAATCAGGTAAAACATGTGTGGGATGGCTCGGTAAGCAACACACAGTCTCGAACTACAATAATTAATCAGAACAATAAATATATCATCGAGACGACTTGTGTTGTGCTGAAAAACAGGTTTTACTATGATTTTAAGAAATTTATCAGTGGCGGAGACTTTTTTTGGTTCTTTTTTGTGTGGCTGACAAAAAAGAACATTAAATACTTGAACTACTAATTTACAGATTAAAAGATAAAAAATATATCAATTAAAATCAAATGATTCAATTTTTTTTCGAATAGCTTGAATTTATAATTAAACTAGGTAAAAATTATTTAAGCAGAGATATTTTCTTAGTAGTATTTATCACAAAAAAATGATCATTTTTTTTGCCCCAACTTTTCAACTTGATCCTTTATTTGTTTCATGTTTCTTTGCGTATTTTCTTGGCGCTCCTTTGCGGTAAAAAAAACGGTACACCTGGTAATTTTTTTTTGTATCACCAATTATTTTTTTACTTTTAGCTCCAAAGAAATGATTATGTTCGAGAAATTCCTGCATCAAACGCCATTTGTACGTTTTGTTATTCCTTTGATTGCAGGGATTCTTCTAAAAACTTTTTTTCCATCTTTTTCTGCTCCCTTTCTTTTAATTGTGTTGGTATTGTTTACTCTTTTATGGATAATTGAAATCACAAAACTGAGTGCCAGCTTGCAATTAAACTTCTGGTTTGGTGTAATAATGTTCTTACTATTATTTTTTACAGGAGCATTTTTAGTACAAAACAAATACGATAACAAAATAAAAATTCCGGAAGAAAAATATACTTATACAGCCATTGTTATTGAAAACCCTGAGGTTAAAGAAAACTCCATTAAAACGATAATTGAAATACAGGGAATAAAGGAAGCTGATGGGTTTAAAAATGTAAAATTTAAAACGCTTGCCTATTTTCAGAAAGATTCATCTAAAGTAAATCTTAAAATTGGCGACCTTTTTATTGCCCAAAGCCAGATTAATGAGGTAAAACATAGCGGTAATCCTGAGGTTTTTAATTATCAACGGTATTTATCGTACAAGGAAATATATTATCAGACGTATTTGAATAATGATCAATTTTCAGTTATCGGGTATAATAAGGGCAATAGAATTATTCTTGAGGCGAATAAAGTTCGTCAGTTTTTACTTGATCAATATAAAAAATACAATATCTCAGGTGATGAGTTTGCTGTACTTTCGGCATTAACACTGGGATATATCAATGATATGAGTCCTGAAATTAAGCAGAGTTTTTCAGTATCAGGAGCAATGCATGTATTATCAGTTTCTGGATTACATGTAGGTGTCATTTTTTATATAGTTAGTCAAATCTTATTTTTTCTTGAGCAGAAAAAATATGGACGATTTTTTCGCTTTTTGATTGTTATCTCCGTTCTTTTTGGATATGCAGTGATTACAGGTTTATCAAGTTCGGTAATGAGATCAACAATCATGTTTTCGTTGATAGGGTTAGGCGACCTTTTTAATAGAACAAAAAATACATACAACACAATTGCTGCATCTGCATTTGTAATGTTATTGATTAATCCTTTTAATATTATGGATGTTGGATTTCAATTATCATATCTGGCAGTACTAAGCATTGTGTTTTTTCAACCACTGATATATCCTTGGTTTCAATTTAAGCGAAAATTACCAGATAAAATTTGGCAGCTTATTTCTGTAACAATCGCTGCACAACTAGGAACATTGCCAATAACATTGCTTTATTTTCATCAATTTCCGGTTTATTTCATTCTTACAAATATTTTTGTAATTCCTCTTTCTACAATCATTATATGCACAGCAGTTATTTTACTCGTTTTTTCATTCTCAGGATTAATCGGAGGATTTATTGCCTTTCTGCTCGAACTACTACTAAGTTTATTTAATGGGTCAGTTAAATGGATTGAAAGCCTTCCATACTCCACCATACATCCAATTTCCATCAATAATGTTGAGTCGATTTTGCTTTTTGTAATAATCATTATAGTCTCGTTATTACTTATTTCTAAAAAATATGCATGGTTGAGACTGGCATTTACTGTTTCTCTTATTTTTGTTTTTTATAATTCGGCACGGATTTATTTATTAAGAAAAGAATCGGGTTTTATTGTTTACAATATCCCAAAAACATCAGCCATTGAATTTTATTCGGGATGTAACAACAAACTTATTGTAAATAAAGAAGGAGAAGAAATTGAGAGTATTATAAGGTTTAATTTTCAACCCTTTTGGGACAAACAAGGTATTAAAAATCCTGTAATAATAAATTCAAAACAAATTTCAAAAAACAATTTCTGGAATGATTATTATTTCTATAATAGAAAGATAATACATCTTAATTCAGATAATTTAAAAAAGTATTTATCCGTATCACCTATTAATATTGATTATTTAATTTTATCAGAGAATATAAATATGTCTATCAGTGAATTACAGATGTATTTTAAATGGAATCAGGTTGTATTCGATTCATCTAATAAACTTTATCGGGTAAATAAATGGAGAAATGAATGCGAGTTGCTTGGCTTGAACTATTATTCGGTTTCCCATCAGGGAGCATTTATTCTTAAACAGGCATTTTAACATTCGTATAATAAATGATTTTACTATTGTCCGATAAAGTATTTTGAGAGATTATGATACTATGAAATAGTAAGACATCCATGTTTCTTTCGCCCTTACAGGGCTTATTTTTATGTTTGTTCTTGTTTTACCATACTATCGTTCCTAAGGAACTCAGCATTAGCCCCATCGGGGCAAAAGTATGGTAATAGTCAGTTATGTACAAAAGTACAAAGTGCTTTAAGCACGACAGTATAATGATTCTTCTATGTTTAACCGGACAACAATAAATTGATTTTAGTTTTTTATTCTTTTAAATTAGTCTTTTGTGTAACTTTGTAAGTCTTTTCGCAATTTTTTTTGCAGAATGATATTAATAAACTGAAACAAAATGAAAATTATTGTAGCTGGTGCAGGAGAAGTAGGAACCCACTTGGCAAAGATGCTTAGTAGCGAGTTTCACGATATTATGGTAATTGATCCTGACGAAGAAAGCCTTAAAACTATAAACGCCAACCTCGATTTAATGACCTTGGTTGGTTCGGCAACCTCATTTGAGTTTTTAATGGAAGCCCAAATAAAGAAAACAGATCTTTTTATTGCTGTAACTCACTCTCAGGAAACCAATATACTTGCAGCAATGATTGCCAAAAAACTGGGTGCAAAAAAAACCATTGCCCGTATTGATAATTACGAATATATCGAACCTGAAAATATTGCTCATTTTACAGGTCTAGGTATCGATTATTTGATTTACCCCGAACGAATTGCTGCCCGCGAAATAATAAGTTTGCTTGGTCATGAAGTTTCTGAGTTTGTTGATTTTTCTGGTCAGAAACTCTCATTATTTGTACTAAAACTCGACGAAGGGGCTCCTGTTATTGATAATACCTTAATGCAAATAACGAAACAAAATAAGGATTTTGAATTCAGGGCTGTAGCTATTACCCGCAATGGACAAACAATTATTCCTCGAGGACACGACTCGTTTATGGTAAACGATTTGGTTTATGTTGTTACCAACCAATCGGGTATCGATGATGTTATGAAATACTCTGGTAAAAAGAAACTCGAAGTAAAAGATATTATGATTCTTGGAGGTAGCCGAATAGGTAAAAGAGTAGCCAAAACACTCGAGGGCAGATTTAATATTAAACTGATTGAAAAAGACAGGGAGAAAAGCTTGAAACTGGCCGATTATCTAAAAAATACCTTAGTTATTAATGGTGATGGTAGTAATATTGAGCTTTTAATGGAAGAGGGTTTGCCGAAAATGGATACTTTTATTGCTGTTACCGGACATACCGAAACGAATATTCTATCATGCGTCTTAGCAAAGAAAATGGGTGTTAAAAAAACCATTGCCGAAATAGAAAATATTGATTATATCGATCTGGGCGAAAGCATGGGTATAGATACTATTATCAATAAAAAACTGATAACGGCAAGTCGTATATTCAAATTTACCATGAGTTCTGTAATAGAATCCATGAAATGCTTAACTGGTTCCGATGCTGAAGTACTCGAATTTATTGCTAAAGAAGGTTCAAAAATTACAAAAGGTAAACTCCGTGATATTGAATTTCCAAAAGATGCGATTGTTGGTGGATATATTCGAGATCAAAAGGGATTTATTGCAAAAGGTGATACTCACATAAAATCTGATGATCGTGTTGTTGTTTTTGCACTTCCTTCAGCGATGAAAAAACTTGATAATTTCTTTAATTAGACATTGGATTTGATTTCTTGGATGTTTTCTAGTATTCCAGCTCACCAATTCCTTGCCTGATAATTGAAAACTCTTCATCAGTGCAATCAACAACAGTTGATGCTTCGTTATTCCCATATCCTCCATCAATAACATAATCAACCAATTTTTCATATTTCTCATGAATTATTT
>JAIFLC010000050.1 GCA_020049295.1 Bacteroidota bacterium | reverse complement strand
ATTTTATTGGATTTGCTTTGTTTTTGTTTACTAAAATATTATTCCTTTTTCAGGATTTCAAAAATACAATTTTATAAGCTTTAAAAATAGGAGTGAGTGAAGAATTGTAAACAATTTTTTTGTAGTTACTAACAAATTATTAACAACGATGGTTTCAAAAAATACCTATTTTATAGGTGTTTTAATCAATTTATATGGTTGATATTTAATCTGATAAAACTAAATCCTGATTACGAAAATTTCTGGATTGTTTCGTCAAGCAACTGCTTTTTATCGATGGGTACAACTCCCACTTTTTCACAAACCAAACCTCCAGCAAGGTTAGATATACTTGCAATAAGCTCAGGATTCAAATCAGCAGCAAGGCATAAACTGGCAATACTAATAATGGTATCACCTGCACCCGAAACATCTGCAATATCGCGTACTTCGGCCGGAATGGTTTTAAATGAATTGTTGTAACTAATAAATACGCCTAACTCTGATAATGTTACCAGCATATATTTAATTGACAATTCTTTATGAAGTTTTTTAGATGCCTTAAATATCCCATCAAAATCGCCTTTTTTTATGTCAATTTTTGATCCTTCAACGAGCTCTTTGAAGTTTGGTTTAAATAATGTTACGTTTTTATATTCCAGAAAATTTCTTCGTTTTGGATCAACAAGTGTTGGGATATTGTTTTTATTAGCAAATTCAACCACTTTCTTTATAACCATAGGAGTTATGCATCCTTTATCATAATCTTCAAAAATTATGGCATTAACTTTCGTAGTCGATAAAATCTTAACAATGTGAACAATAAATTTCTTTTCAATTTCTTTATTAAGCTCATAATCAACTTCTTCATCTACTCTTAATAAATGCTGATTATTGGAGATAATTCTTGTCTTAACAGTGGTTTTTCTATCTTCATCCTCCATTATACCTTCAGAAGTAAGTTCCTGTTTTTTTAAAAGACTGTAAAAGGTTTTTGCCTTCGAGTCTTTACCTACAACAGAACAAAGAATAGGTTTTGCTCCTAATGCTTGGATATTTAAAGCGACATTGGCAGCTCCACCAAGCCTGTTTTCCTGATGAGTGCTCATTATAATAGGTACAGGTGCTTCGGGCGAAATGCGATTTACCTTGCCCCACATGTACGAATCGATCATTACATCGCCAATAATGAGGATGTTGAACTTATTAAAAGAGTCAAATACTTTTTTTATATCTGTTGTTTTCACCAAGATCCAATTTATTATTTTAACGCAAATATAAGATTTTAGGATTTACTAATACAAAGAAACAATTATCAATAAAAAATAAGATTAAATTAAACGGTTAATTGATCATTGATGATTGATCATTGTTTATTGTTCATTGGACTCAGGTTTTAATCCATCATTGCCGGTATCAAGCACAAATTTCCATTCACCTTTTTCGTTCTTTTGCCAAACTGTTGCGTAAGTTCCCTGAGAAGTTTTTCCTTTATTTTCTCCAACCAGAATTTCTACTTCCCAAATGCCATAGGTATAACCTAATTCGCCAGATTTGGCAATTTTTGCATAACTGGGTTTCCAAGTTAGTTTGTATGTCGAATCAGATTTTCCAATATAGCTTTGTTTTAGTGCTTCAATTCCAACAATTGGATAAGAGTTTGGTTTTAGTAATGCAACATCATCAGCAGCGTATTCAATAAATGCCTGATGACTACCAACCTCAACCGAGCGATTTGAAAAATCAAGGTCGGTTTGCATCATTTTTTTTTTCTCTTGTTCTGTATTCGTTTTCAAAGTGCAATTTACGCATACTAAAAGGATGATTATTAACGATAAAATTTTTGTTTTCATAACATTTGTGTTTTAAAGTATTAAAATTAGCAAATTATTCTAGTTATTCAATTATGAATTATTTTAAAATCTTAAACTTAAAATTAAATTTATTGTCTAAATTTGATTTAGGTTGTTGTTTTTAATAAAAAAGAGGGGATTTAAATATATATATTTGTGTTGCACAAAAAAGAAAATACAAGTTTAACGATTGCAATAATTGCAACTATTGTTACAGCGATAGTTTTTTTAGCGCTCTTTTTATTCCTTGGAATAAACCATCGCAAAGATGTATATGCAGATTCGAAGCAGATAGCTCAGGAAATATCGCGTAAAGCAGCTGTCGAAACAGAGATTTACCTTAATACAGCCTTAATGATTGCCCGCTCAATGGAGAAGAGATCTCTTTTAGTAAAAGAACTAGGAGGAACAAGAGAACATATAAAAGAAATTTTAAAAAGCAGCTTACATTCCAATCCAAATTTTTTGGCTGCATGGACACTCTGGGAACCAAATGCATTTGATGGTAAAGACTATTTATTTTATACTGATTCACTTTACAATGATCATGGCACTCTTGGTATTGGATATTTCAGATACAACGATACTGTTTATACTGAAGTAATGACTCTGGCTGATTATCTGGGACCTCATTATTTAAAAGTTAAAGAAACTAAAAGAGATGTTGTTGTTGAACCGTATCGTTTTAATTACAGTGGTTATAAGCAAGTATTTTTTGGAACAACAGTTAGTGTGCCCATAATTATAAATAATGAGTTTGTCGGGGCATTTGGGATCGATATTGATCTTGAAAACTTACAAAATAAGCTTAAAAAGATAAGACCATATAATTCAGGATATCTATGTTTGATGTCTAATAAAGGGCGGATTGTAACACACTATGATTTGTCTCTTATTAACAAGAATATTTTTGATTTTCTAAAAAAAAATGACACCCTTAGTTATTATTCAATTGTAAATGGATCAGAGCTTACAATAGAAACAAAATCAGAATTTACAGGTAAGAAAGTGTTCCGGTTTTTCTATCCAATTAAAATTGGACGAGGAAACGAGCCCTGGAGCATGATGGTTGAGATTCCTGTTGCCGAAGCTACAATTCGTTCTAAACAATTATTCTATGTTGCTATTGGAACCTTAATTGTTGGTTTATCGCTGCTTTTATACCTCATAATTAATATTGCTGATCGAAAAAGATATGAGAAAGAGATTCTTTCAGCAAAATTAAAAGCGGAAGAAAGTAATCGGCTAAAAACGGCATTTTTAAATAATATATCTCACGAAATACGTACTCCTCTGAATGGAATTCTTGGTTTCTCAGAATTGATTATTAATAGTGATATTAATGATGAACAGACAAAAGTATATAGGGATATTCTACATAATTCTAGTAATCAGTTGCTTTCGATAATATCAAATGTAATCGAATTATCGAAAATTCAGGCCTGCCAGGTGGAAAAAGTAATTAAAGAATTTGAAATTGAAAAAGCTATTGAAAAAGTTATTGAAACAAATAAAACTGCATTAAAAGAAAAAGGGCTGAGATTAATTCAACGTTTCCCGGATGAAAAACAAAAAATGACAATTACATCTGATGAAGATAAATTTAAGCAAGTACTTACCTATCTTATAAATAATTCAGTAAAATTTACTAAAGAAGGTTTTGTCGAGATAGGATATAGTAAGCAAGGCAATTCATATACGTTTTATGTAAAGGATACTGGCATTGGCATTAAACCAGAAAATTTCAACAATATTTTTAAATATTTTAACCAGGAAGATCCCACGATGACACGTAATTATGGAGGACTTGGTGTGGGTTTATCTATTTCGAAATCATTTGTCGATTTATTGGGTGGCTCAATTCGTTTTGAATCTGAATATGGCAAGGGGACTACTTTTTATTTTTATTTGCCCAATCTTTAATCATTATCATAATAAATCCAGTGTATTGTTTACACTATTTTCCATTTGTTAAAAAGGAATTAGATTGGATCAATATCAATATTTATTTGTACCATTTTAAAATTATCGTGATTATTAAGTTTATAAATTTCTGTTTTAATCAGTTCTTTTGCTTTTGCAAAAGAACTTTTCCTCTCAATTTTTATAAGAATGTTTTTTATGTAGAGATTTTGCATGCGCCCAATTATTGGCGATTGTGGACCTAATACACGCTTCCCAAAAATCTTTTTCAGGTTTTCTGACAGATAGATTGCAGCATTATTTGCAGTTTCGGAGTTTTTATGTTTAATATTCAAATTTATAAGTCGGCAAAAAGGAGGGTAATTGAATTCTTTCCTTTCGATAAGTTGTGATTTGTAGAACTCCTCATAATTGTTTTTTACTACCCATTGTAATATCGGGTGTGCCGGATTATTGGTTTGGATTAATACATTTCCTTGTTTGTTTTTTCTACCCGCACGCCCACTCACTTGGGCCATTAATTGAAAACTTCTTTCGTGCGATCTGAAATCGGGGTAGTTAAGCATATTATCGGCATTTAAAATACCAACAAGTTGTACATGATCAAAATCGAGTCCTTTTGAAATCATTTGAGTACCAATAAGAATATCAATATTGCCATCTTCAAACTCAGAAATTATTTTTTGGTACGACATTTTTGATCGGGTGGTATCAAAATCCATCCTAGCAACTTTTGCTTCAGGAAAGTAGCTTTTAATATCAGCTTCAATTTTTTCGGTTCCAAAACCCTTTGTACTTAAGGCTGTATTACCACATTTTGAGCAGGATTTAAATGTACGAACTGAAAATCCGCAATAATGGCAAACCAATTCATTCGAAAATTGATGATACGTTAGACTTACATCACAGTTTGGGCAATAAGGTATCCAGCCGCAGGTTTCACATTCGAGGTATGGTGCAAATCCACGTCGGTTTTGGAATAGAATTACTTTCTCGTTTAATTCAAGCACTTTCTTTATACTTTCGAGAAGGTAATTGCTAAAATAGGAAGTCATTTCCTTTCGCTTTTTTGCATGCAAAATGTCAACCAAATGAATTGAAGGTAATTTTATATCCAAATAACGATTAAAAAGCTCAACAAATCCATACTTACCTGATTTTGCATTAAAATAGGATTCGATAGAGGGTGTGGCAGAACCTAATAATACCTTTGCATTATGAAACTGCGCAAGCACCATCGCACCATCTCGGGCGTTATATCGTGGTGCCGGATCATACTGTTTATATGAGTTCTCATGTTCTTCATCAACGATAATTAATCCCAGATTCGAAAAGGGGAGGAATAATGAAGATCTTACTCCTAAGAGAACCTGAAATGAGTTTGTATTTTTGGAGTTAAGGATATTTTGGTAAACCTCTACACGCTCGGCATCGCTAAATTTTGAATGGTAAATACCTACTTTACTTCCAAAGACTGCTCTTAATTTATTAATTATTTGAGCCGTAAGAGCTATTTCTGGCAAAAGGTAAAGAACTTGTTTTCCTTTCTTTATTTGCTCATCTATCAACCGGATGTAAATCTCGGTTTTTCCACTCGATGTAATCCCGTGTAAAAGAATTGTTTGTTTATTATTGAATTGCTCCTGTATCGATAAATAAGCCAATTGTTGCGATTCTGAAAGTGTTTTTAACTTTGTAAGTTCTTGATTATACTCATTAAGCCTGCTAACTGGGATTTCATATTCTTGCAGTATGTTTTTATCGATTAAATTCCTCAGAATTTGTTGATTTGAGTTTGAATTAAGAATCAGAGATTTCTTTTTTACCTCAGTAATTTTCGTTTCAATAAAAATACCAGATAATTCAATATAAGAAAGCAAAACTGCACTCTGTTTTGGAGCTCGTTTAAGGGATTCGATTGTTGTGTTTAATTCTTCCTCGTTTTTAATTGATGGGTTTAACTTAATATATAATTCGGTTTTTGGTTTATAGGTTTCAATAAGATGTTCGTTTATACTGATTGCATTTTTCTGAAGCAGGGAAACAGCAATAGGCAAAATATTTTTGCGGTCAATTGCTTTCGAAATTTCACTAATGGTTGAGGTATTTATTTTCGATAGAAAATCAAGTACTAAAAGTTCAGACTTACTTAATTTTTCGGTTTCAACATAATCCGGATTATAAATTATGCGGGTTTCACTTTCAAGTTTTAATCCTGAAGGGAGAGCCGCTTTATATACTTCACCGAGAGAACATATGTAATAATCGCTAATCCATTTCCAAATTTCAAACTGATAATGATTAATAATAGGTTGATTATCAATTACTGATATGATTTCTTTTAACTCATAGTTTTCTGGTTTCTTATCGTGGACTTTAAAAACAATAGCAGTATAAATTTTTCGTGCTCCGAACTGAACAATTACCCTTTTCCCTTTTTCAACCTCATTGTTAAGTTCTTCGGGTATGGCGAATGTAAACAATTGGTTCAGTGGAAGAGGAAGAATTACATCAGCATATAATGCGTTCTTGTTCATGTATAAAAACTTTTTTAATGTGATGAAGGTATAAAAAAATAGGCTTTATTCAGAACTAAAGCCTATTTTTTATCTAAACTTTATTGGTTTTCCATTTCCCCTTTCGGAACAGGTAAATTGCTGTTATTGTCATTAAAGATTCAGAAATAACAATGGCTATAAAAACTCCATTTTCATTATGAAAAACCATTTTTGCAAGAAATAGTGCTAAAGGAATCTCGATTAACCAGAAACAAATAATGTTGATTAATGTTGGTGTACGTGTGTCACCGGCCCCGTTAAATGACTGAACCATAACCATTCCCATGGCATAAAAGATATACCCCATACTAATTATCTGCAATCCTTTTGCACCCGACTTAATAACTTCTGTATCGTTTATAAACAATCTGATAAAGAATTCAGGAAAAAAAATAAAAACTAGCGATACAAGACCGAGCAAAACCATATTAACATAACCAGTAATCCAAACTGCCCGTTCGGCACGATCGGGTTTTTTTGCACCGAGATTTTGCCCAACCAAAGTAGCTGCAGCATTACTTATACCCCATGATGGCATAAGAGCAAAGATGATTACACGGATTGCAATAGTATATCCAGCCAACGCATTGCTTCCAAATTCTGCAATTATGCGAACCATTCCAACCCAGCTGATGGTAGCAACCAATGATTGTCCTATTCCACCCAAGGAAACTTTAAAGAGATTGTACATCACTTTAAAATTAAGTTTTATGGCTTTTCGAATTATTCGAACTCGTCCATGACCTTTGAATAATAAATAAAACTGATAAGCAACAGCCAACCCTCTTCCAATTGTTGTAGCTAAAGCGGCTCCTTTAATTCCCATTGCAGGAATTGGGCCCCATCCAAATATTAAAATAGGATCGAGAATAATATTAATAATATTTGCAAACCACAATACGCGCATTGAAACGGCAGCATCGCCCGAACTTCTGAAAACAGCATTAATAATAAACAGAAGCATAATAACCATATTACTGCCTAAAATAATAGTGGTATAACCCGAAAACTCATTAA
>JAIFLC010000201.1 GCA_020049295.1 Bacteroidota bacterium | reverse complement strand
TTCATGATAATTTAGTTTTTTATTAATAATTTTAAAAGACCTTATTTTATTCATACTAAAATTACATAAATATTTTTGTATTAAAATTAACCCGACCAAAACGAATAAATATCTTCCGGCTTTTCCCTATTTCTTATTATTTCAAAGGTATTGCCGGTTTTGAGAATTGTTTTTGGAAACATTCGACTTACATATTTCGACCACATACCAAATGTATATCCACCAGTATCATAAATTACAAGGTAATCACCTTCTTCAGCTATTGGTAATTCAATATCTCTTGCAATAATATCGCCTGCAAAACAAAGTGGGCCAGCGATATTGTATTTTAGCTTTTTTTCACCTGATTTAATAATCCCATTTTTATCAAGTAATATAAATTTATGTAACCACTGTCCTGGATTTAAGCATTCTCTCAGGAATAAGTCAGCACCAACATGAATAATCAGGGTGTTACTCTCTATGTATTGTTTTGCATATTCAACCATCGAAATGGTATATCCAGAGTTTGCGTGAAGATATCTTCCAAATTCAGTAATTAATAGTATTTCTGCATGTTGATATTTTTGAAGCAGTTCCTGAATTTTGGCTCCATATTTAAAAATTTTGGAAGGTTCCTGATTGTGATCATATGAAACTGGCAATCCACCTCCAATATCAATAAATAGTAATTTTCTGTTAATCCTATTTTCAATCTCGATAATAAGCTGGAGGATTTCTTCGAATCCGGTTAAAAGCATTCCCATCGAACATCCCTGCGAACCAATATGAATGTGTAATCCAGTTAACCACTCATATTTTTCAAATGATTCAATAATTTCTTTTCTATATTCTTTAATTGGAACTCCAAATTTCGAATAATTGCCTGCAACTGAGGTTGCTGTAATAGTACCATAACCAACTTGCGGATTAATTCTTAATCCGATCTTACTGGATGTGTTTATTTGTTCTCGTAATTCAGCAATTCGCTTAAGCTCCATAAACGAATCTGCATTTATGTGAATGTTTTTTGATAAGGCAAGTAGAATTTCATTTCTCGTTTTGGCGGGCGAATCGAACACAATTCTTGAGGGATGAAATCCTGATTTTTCCGCTAGAAACAATTCTCCTTCCGATGCCGCTTCAACGCCAATATCGGTGTTTATTATTTTTTCCAGAATCTTTATTAACGGATTGGCTTTAATAGCAACAGTATGCATTGTATTGGCAGGAAACGCTGCCTTAAGCGCATTTATTCTGGATGTAAGAAAATCGAAATCATAGAAAATAAGGGTTGTATCGAGTCCCTTTTCAATTAATCCGGATTGAACACATTGAATAAAACTTTCAGAAATTTCGTCTTTAGGAATAAAATCCATCTTTAATTTTTACTAATCAATTTTCTTAAAATCGAGATTCGAAAAATTAAAATCGCTGCTTGGCAAATCGATGGTAAATCCTTTAACTTTTTGTGTCGGATTATCGATAGTAAAATTAACTATTCCAAAAGGCAGATATGGATCTTTAAATTCAATCTTAAACGAATTATGATGCCAGTGTTCCATAACACTCGTAAATACCTTTGCTGTAGGCAATAATGTAATTTTTAGCTGATCATTTACCATCTCAATGTTGGCATTGCCATACATCTTGTCGGTATATGTGCCTGTAAATCTGTTTAATGCTATGGTCCGTTGTGTGTTTAGTTCTTGTTTGGCAGTCCTTTCCTTAAGTTGATCTTTTTCATACTGATCAGATTCGCGTCTTTTGCTTTCGTAGTATTCGATCCAGTTATTTGCCGATTTCCCTAAAACAATGTCCGTAATGGTAAGCATCAATGCATCATTGCAATAAAAATCAAAACCATTGTTTAGAATAATAATTCCAATTTTCTTTTCAGGAATCATAACTACTTTACTTATATACCCGGGCATACTGCCATCGTGCTCAAGAATCTTATAACCCTGATAATCATAAACGTACCATCCCAACGCGTAGGTTTTAAAGTGAGTGCCATAACTTTCCATTTCATCAGATACTCTTAAAATGGTGTGTGGTGAGGTGAGTTTTTGGATAATTTCCGGAGATAATATTTCAATATTATTATATTTTCCATTATTCATAAACATTCCAATCCAGTTGGCCAGATCTTTTGGATTCGACCATATAGATGCTGCAGGTTTACCACCTTCGAAATCAAATACATCAATTAGCGAGTCGGTATAATGAGGTAAGGCAAGGTTTTCTTTTCCATCGAATGCATCGTTAGAGCTTCTTGTATCATACATTTCGAGTGGTGCAAAAAAGTTTTGAGTTACAAATTTCTCCCATGTGAGTCCTGTTATTCTTTCGATAATCTCACCAGCAATCATAAACATGTTGTTCTGGTATCCATAATCTGATCTGAATTTTTTCGTAATGGGTAAATATTGCATTCGGTCAATAATCTCTTCATTTGAGTACTGCGTATTGTACCAAAGCAGATCGCCTTCGAAGGTTTTTAAACCACTATGATGCGAGAGTAAATCCTGTATATTCATTTGATTTGTGATACATTCGTCAGCGAGCTTAAATTCCGGAATATAATCGATTACTTTGTCATCCCACGAAATCAATCCTTCCTGAACAAGTTTTCCTATACAAGCTGCTGTAAATGCCTTGGAACATGATGCAATATTAAAAATAGCACTATTATCCATAAAATCCATTGTAGCTGAATTTTTATAACCAAATACTTTTTCGTAAACTATGGATCCCTCTTTAACTACTGCAATACTTAATCCGGTGGGGGCAAAAGCATTAAAAACTTGCTGCGAAGCTTTATCAAACTGCTTTAGTTCGTTATCTTTTTTATTATAAAACAGGATTAATGGTATGGCAATAACTAATACCAATGGAAGGATAAATTTTACAATGTTTTTCATGATTTTTTGCGTTGATTAACAAATAAATACAGAAACTAAATTTAAGAAATAATCTCGAAATGTCAATACTATATGTATACTATTTCCCAATCAGTATAAACGGACTCCAGTAAAATGGATGAGCATAGCTGCTTTCTCTAATCATTTTTAGTTTAGCCAGTTGCAGCGATTTAGAGTGATTTTGCTTTTCATTTTCTGTTATGTTTTTGTAAAAATCAATCATGAGATCGGAAGTTGATTTATCGCTAACCTGCCAAAGCGAAACCACTATGTTTTTTGCTCCGGCATAAAGTAAGGCGCGGGTTAAACCAATAATTCCTTCTCCTTTTCTAATTTTCCCTAATCCTGTTTCACAAGCCGATAAAACTACCAAGTCTGCATTCATTTTAAGGTTATACAATTCACCTGAATATAAAATACCATCTTCGCCACCGATGGTATCCTGATTAAGAATAATGCCTGATAATTCCGGTTTCTCAGTATTTACAAATCCGTGTGTAGCAAAATGAATAATTCGATATTGATTTAAATTACCCGATTTAAGATAATTCTCGCTGGCCTTGTCATAAAGCAATAATTGTGCTTTTTTATTTTTCTGATTAAATAAGTTGAATATATTTTGTGTTTCCTGTTCAGTTCCTGGTAATGGATTAATATATTCTCCGCTAATTAAAGTGCCTCGGGTCATTAAGCTATCATCAGATGATTTATTTATAGCATTTCTTAGTTCGCGAGAAACCAGTGCTGTACCCGATTTATTTTCGTCGGAGAAAACAGGAGCAAAGGCCAGCCAGTCGTTTAAATTGGTAAATTCAACATTTTTGGTTTTATCCTTTGGGAATGTCTTTGCATAAAGATTTGCCGAATAACTATAGCTAATGTTGTATTTTTTTATAAGGTAGGGGTAATCCTTATAATTATCAATATCGTCAGTGTAATCAGTGGTTAACAGACTCTCGAAGGGAATAATTCCCAAATTACCATCAGGAACAATAATTATGTTTTGGATATTTTTATCTAAAACATCCGGGAATAACTGCTGATTTAACGAATAACCCAATCGTCTGTAATACTCCTTCATTCGTTGACTGGTAAATGTAAGTCCATAACGGAAGTACTTCAGGCTATCGTCGAAATTTTCCATTTTTGGAACCTGAACTACATTCAAATCTTTTTTAGTTATTGTGAAAATATAAATCACCGAATCAATCACAAAATAACTTCTCAACGCTGTTTGTTTGTCGAGTAATTTTTGTATGTCTGTTACTGTTGGAATCTTACTTGTATATTTTAAATTGTAATAATCGGGGTATTGTTTTTCAAATCTGGCTATTAGTTCTTCATATTGCCGATTGGCTGTAAAAAGTTTGCTACGGTAATTTGCTTCAGTTGAACTATCGGGCATCTCAGCAAGCTTATTTTCAAAAAGGGCAATATCAACTTTCAGCGAATGCTCTTTCTCGAGCAAACTATCAGGTATTCCTGCAAATTTTAATCCTTCCTGTCCGGCCAAAGCTTCGAGCAAAACCATACTCTTATTCTTTTCTGAAAAATTAAATGCTAGTTCTTTATATAAATTTACTGTGGTTGGATTATTTGAATATGCAAGCTTCAGACATGCATCAACAGCTCCTGAATAGATTTGATAAGCCGTTTTTCCAAGTTCAATTTTATCGTTTGTTTGTGAAATTTTTTTGCGCGTTTGATCTATTAATGTATCACATGCCTGGTAATAACTTAGAACTAATTTTGTATCTGAAGTATATTTTGAATATATATGTGCTTTAGCTTGTAAACTTTCTAAAAGATCATTATATCTCAAGTAATTATCTATTATAGGTACAGTTGAAAAATTACTAGTATCTTTTAAATTGGTTAAATTGCTGTATAATGCTTTTTGATACATGAGCAATGCTTTATTGAGATCATTTTCTTTTTCAAATAAAGCACCTAATTTATTATATGTAACTGCTAAGTCAGGATGTTTTTTACCCCAAGTTTCTAATTTAATTTCTAATGCTTTTTGATGAAATTCTATTGCTTTTTTAAAGTTACCTTTGCTTTTATAAACAGATCCAATACAACCATATGTAATTGCTATATTTGGATGCTTTTCACCCAAAACTTCTAATGATAATTGCAAATCTTTTTGATAATATTCCAATGCTTTGTCATATTCACCTTTTTCCCAAAAAACAACTCCAATATTGCTCAACAAAACGGATACACGGGGATGTTTTTCACCTAAATTTTCCATAAAAATTATCAAAGCCTTTTGGTAAAACTCCAATGCCTTCTCATATTCACCTTTTCCCCAATAAACAACTCCAATTAGATTATAAGACATTGCCACATTAGGATTCTTTTCATTAAAAAAATCAAGTTGAATACTTAAAGCTTTATAAAAATATTCCAAGGCCAAATCGTATTCATCAATGTTGGAATATACTAAACCAATACAATTATATAAACTTGCAATATTTGGATGCTTTTCTCCAACTATTTTATTAAAAATTTTTAAAGCTTTTTGGTAATAGTTTAAAGCCAACCTATATTCAGCTTTTTCACTTTGAACTAGACCAACATTATAGTACATATTTGCAACTTCAATATGCTCTGGCCCTAATGTTTCTATGAAAATATTTATTGCCTTTTGATAAAATTCCAAAGAACTAATGTAATCTCCTTTATCGGCATAAACTGAACCAATATTACTGTAACATGTTGCCACGTCAGGATGCTTTTCTCCTAAGATATCTAAACGAATCGTTAAAGCCTCGAGATAAAATTTAATTGATTTATTATAATTGCTCAAATAATAAAATATTTCACCTTTTAGATTATTTATATCTGCATTTTTTAAACTGTTAATTCCAAAATAACTTATATACATATCTTGAGCTTGATCAGCAAAAAGAATAGCACTGTCTAAATTGAAATCATTAATATTATTCTTTGCTAAATAGTAATACTGATTTGCCAAACTTGTATCAGAAGTAATATTCTGACTAATTCCATTTAATGTTAATAGTATTAGTAAAACGAATAAATATAATGATTTATTCATATAGTTAGTTTTAGTTATATTACTAAAAATAAAGAACTATTTCCCAATTAGTATAAACGGACTCCAGTAAAATGGATGAGCATATTTGCTTTCGTTAATCATTTTTAGTTTAGCTTTTTGCAGCGATTTAGAGTGATTTTGTTTTTCGTTTTCTGTTAGGTTTTTGTAAAAATCAATCATGAGGTCGGACGTTGATTTATCGCTAACTTGCCAAAGAGAAACTACTATGTTTTTTGCACCGGCATAGAGCAATGCTCTGGTTAATCCAATAATTCCTTCACCTTTTCTTATTTTACCTAATCCTGTTTCGCATGCTGATAAAACTACCAGATCTGCATTCATTTTAAGGTTATACAACTCACCCGAATATAAAATACCATCTTCGCCACCTGTGGTATCCTGGTTAAGAATAATTCCTGATAATTCTGGTTTCTCAGAGTTTACAAATCCGTGTGTAGCAAAATGGATTATTCGATATTGATTTAGATTTCCTGATTTTAGGTAATTCTCGCTGGCCTTGTCGTACAGTAATAATTGTGCTTTTTTATTTTTCTGATTAAATAAGTTGAAAATATTTTGTGTTTCCAGCTCAGTCCCTGGTAATGGGTTAATATATTCTCCGCTAATTAAGATGCTGCGGGTCATTAAACTGTCTTCAGTTGGTTTATTTATAGCATTTCGCAATTCGCGCGAAACGAGTGCTGTACCCGATTTATTTTCGTCGGAGAAAACAGGAGCAAAAGCCAGCCAATCGTTTAAATTGGTAAATTCAACAGACTTGGTTTTGTCTTTTGTGAAAGTTTTTGCAAAAAGATTTGCTGAATAACTGTAACTAATGTTGTATTTTTTTATCAGGTAAGGATAATCTTTATAGTTATCAATTTCGCCAGAGTAATCTGTGGTTAAAAGGCTCTCGAACGGAATTATTCCCAGGTTACCATCGGGAACAATGATTATATTTTGGATGTTTTTATCTAAAACATCCGGGAATAACTGCTGATAAAAGGAATAGCCTAATCGTCTGTAATATTCTTTCATTCGTGGACTGGTGAATGTAAGTCCATAACGGAAATATTTCAGGCTATCGTCGAAATTCTCCATTTTTGGAACCTGAACTATATTCAACTCTTTTTTAGTTATTGTAAAAATATAAATCACCGAATCACCCACAAAGTAACTTCGTAATGCTGTTTTTTGATCGAGCAGATTCTTAATATCTTTTACTGACGGGCTTTTGGTGCTGTATTTTAAATTATAATAATCTGGATAGTTTTTTTCAAAATCCGATATTAGTAACTCATAATTACGACTGGCATCAAAAAGTTTATTTCTGTAAAGTACTTCTGTTGTACTATCTGATATATCAGCAAGTTGTTTTTCATAAGAAGTAATATCTGTTTTAAGAATATGCTCCTTTACTAGTAAACTATCAGGTAATTCTGCAAACTTTA
>JAIFLC010000024.1 GCA_020049295.1 Bacteroidota bacterium | reverse complement strand
TCATGATCCTGATAGGGGAGTTCGATTAAAAGAAAAGCCTTTTTTGCTTCGCAAAATACGGTCTTTTATATTTTTATAAATTCTGAAGTAAGTTTCCAGTTAAAAGCAGGATTATTTCATGATCCTGATAGGGGAGTTCGATTAAAAGAAAAGCCTTTTTTGCTTCGCAAAATACGGTCTTTTATATTTTTTTTCAGCCTCGAAGCAGGCTTCGATCTATCAAAAAATATAAAAGCCCTATACTATCGTACAAGGCTTTTCTTTTGTCGGGGTGGCAGGATTCGAACCTGCGACCTCCTGCTCCCAAAGCAGGCGCGATGACCGGACTACGCTACACCCCGTAAAAGAGTTGCAAATGTAAACATGTTTTTTGTTAAAACAAAAAATCAGTCCTACTTTTTTGTCCTTATTTTAATAAAAGAATTTTTATCAATGCTAATAATGCTGTATCCATTATCTGCCCTTAACATGCAATACTCTAGTCGATTTTTTTAACGTACGCAAAACAATAAAAACAATAAACGTAATAATCAATATATAGAGCCAAAATCCGGAAATTTTGAATTTGCTATATTCAACATAGTTTCTTAATACATCTAAATATGCAAATGAAATACCTATGGCAAATAACCCATTGTATTCTCTTTTTAATACATTTTTAAACGAGAATTGTAAATCTGCATTTTCCCAGCCTTTAAGTCGTGGAAAAAATGCAGGTGTACGTAACGACCATTCCAGATATTGCTCACCAAACTTGCGTTTTAAAAATTGCTCTTCAGCAAACATTATTCTTTCGTAATACAGCCAAAACAGAAGAATACAAACTGCTGTAAACCAATAATTATTCACAAACAAAATGATCCCGAACCACATTAAGAAGTTACCCAGATAAAGTGGGTGGCGAACTACAGAATATATCCCTTTGGTATTTAAACTTTCAGCTACCTGCTGATCGGTATTTCGACCGGATGTTCCGCTTGGAGTAAATCCGATAACCAATATTCTTACTGCTAATCCTAACAATGAAATAAACAAACAGAATATAGACCATTTAAGACCTGAGAATGCAAAATCTTGGCGAGCTTCTAAGTAAACCACAAGTGTTGCCAATGGAAAAAGTACCAATGGTAAAAAACTGCGGTATTTAAAAAACCAGTTTCCTGTTTTGTCAAATTCTTCTACTAAAGACATATTATTTGTTTTTAAAAATTACATCTGAAAATAAAAAAAACCCGCACCAGGCGGGCTATTTTGTTGTTGCTTATGGATTAAGCTGGATGAATAGCCTCTACTGGGCAAACATCAGCACATGCACCACAATCTGTACAAGTATCTGGATCAATTTTGTAGATATCACCTTCAGATATTGCTTCAACTGGACATTCGTCAATACATGTACCACAAGCTGTGCAGTCATCACTTATTTTGTAAGCCATACTATTTGTTTTTAAGTTTACAATTAATATTTATTCATGTACAAAATTATCTGCAAAAATTGAATAGAAAAAGAATTTAATCATTAATTGGTCTTTTAGTATTAATTTAGAATCTTTCTAAATAAGTATGTTTATTTTCATTATCAGATATCTAAAACAGAAGGACTTAATCATTTAAAAATTTAATTGCCTGATATGTTATTAGAGCCATGGCTGTTTTTAACGATTCTTCGTGTATTGTAAAGTTTGGCGAATGTAAAGGCGAAAATGAGGTTGAGCCTGGTTTAGTTACTCCAAAACGGTAAAACACTGCAGGAATTTCTTGCGAATAATAGGCAAAATCTTCTGATGTCATTCGTGATTCAAGAAGTACAACATTTTCCTTTCCAATAAAATCTTGTGCGTTTATAATAGCTTTTTTAGTCGATTCAGCATGATTCGATAATACAGGATATCCTTTTAAGATTTTTACTTCAATGCTTAGCTTATTTTGGTTGGCTATGTCTTGTGCAATTCTGTTTATTTCGGAGTGTGCTTTCGCTCTCCATTCTTCGTTCATGGTGCGGAATGTTCCTTCCAAAAATACTTCATCCGGAATAATATTGGTTGCTCCCTGAGCAATTACTTTACCAATTGACAAAACGGTTGGTATTCCTTTTGGAGCAAGATTACTCGAAATCTGTTGTAACTCAACAATAAGTTTTGATGCTACGAGTACTGTATTATCAATTTTATCTGGTATTGCAGCATGTCCACCTTTGCCTTTAACGGTGATATAAATCTCATCGCTCGAAGCCATATAGATTCCGGATTTTATACCAATCATACCTGAGAATAATTCGGGATAAGCATGCTGAGCAATAATTAACGATGGTTTAGGGTCTTTAAGTACACCTTCTTCAATCATCATTTTTGCTCCACCTGGTATTTTCTCTTCGGCAGGCTGAAAAATGAACTTAACGGTTCCTTCAAATTCGTTTTTCAATTCATTTAAAATCATTATGGCTCCTAATAAAGAAGCTGTATGAGCATCGTGCCCGCAGGCATGCATAATTCCATTGTTTGCTGATTTAAAAGGGATTTCATTTTTTTCATCAATAGGTAAGGCATCCATATCAGCTCTTAGTGCAATGCATCTTTTATCCGGATTTTTTCCTTCGATAATGCCAACTATACCTGTTCCTGCAATTCCAGTTTTGTGTTTTACTTGTATTGAGTTGAGTACCGATGTGATATATGTTGAAGTTTCGAACTCTTTAAAAGACAACTCGGGGTTTTTATGAATATGTTGTCTTATTTCAACAACCTGAGAAAAATGTTTTTCTGTTAGTGTTCTAATTTTTTCCTTTAGGTCCATTTGATTTACTTATTAAAAATCATTTTTAACGAAACAAGTAACATAAAAACCCCAAAAATTGTTTTAAGCGTTTTTGCAGGTATATGAGTTGAAACTACCGAGCCAACATAACTTCCCAAAACAGTAGCGATGATTAAAACGGCAGCATACTTATAATCAATATAATTGTTTTTTGCATAATGCATTACAGCGAAAATACCCACAGGTAAAAGCAACACAAGAAGACTGGTTCCTTGTGCCTGATGTTGGGAAAATCCCATTATGAAAACCAGTGCAGGAACAATTATTATTCCACCACCAAGTCCTAATGCTCCGCCTACAAATCCGGCAAAAAGACCAATAACAAGTAATAAAATCAGCTCGTTTGCACTCATATAGTATGTTTTAAAAATCCAAACTTAACGAAAAATAAAAAACTCTTAGTAAAACCTCCTGATTTTCTATTCCCCAAGCCCAGTCGAGTCGAATAAAATATCCCAGCACCATAACCCGCAAACCAACACCATAACCCGCAACTATCGGATCTTTTTCTGTATCAATGGTTATTGTTATAGGTTTGTTCTGAATTACTTTTTTACTGTAAGCATTTTCATCCGACCAGGGCGATGAACCACTCCAGGCTGTACCTACATCAAAAAAACCAACCAGCTGCATGTTTGTCCAGAATGATGAGCTTAAGGGATAATTAGAAAAATATTTTACAAAAGGCCATCTTAACTCTGTGTTTATAAGTGCAAAGCTGTTTCCGTTTCGGATATTCTGCGGAAAACCTCTCATATTTGTTGCTGAGGCCTGAAAAGCATAATCTTCATCGGTGTTTATAGGAATTTCATTCAAAGGTATAAAAGTTGGAGTAGTACCCGAAAAATTAGTCCAATTGTCAACACCACCGAGATAATAAATTAACTTACTTTTTCCAAACGAAGTACTGGCTGCAAGTCGACTGGCAAATATCAAATCACGATGAATTTCGATATAATGTCTGAAATCTCCTCCTAAAACAAACAAATCTGACTCAGAACTATTAATTTGTCTATAATACTCGCCAAAAAGTTTAAATCGTGTTCCACTATACAGATTTATTCCTGTACTGATAGTATTATCGAAAATATATTCAAGCTTAAGTCCTCCCCAGAGTTTTTGATTATCGGGTTTTTGTAATGTATTTCGATCGGTGGCAAGGTAAGTGAGTTTATCATATCGCAATGTAATTGAACCTGTTAGTCCTGCAACCTGACTAAATGGTATTGTTCTGATATACATTAGTTTATGACTCAATGTTTTTGACACAAAATCAGGTGTTGTATTTTCGAAGCTCTGTCGGTGAAAGATGTATTGCTCATCAATTTTCCGTTTCAGATTTTCGAAACTTACCAGGTATTCGTTGCTTTTAAAATCAAGAGACAGTCTTACACCGGCAATTATCTTGTAATCTTCCAATAAATCAGTGGCTCCAATCTTAATCAATGCATTTAATCCGGGATTAAAATAAACTGCTCCACCTGTAAATGTCTGGTAAGAAGAATTTAAAAAGCTAAAATCGACCTGACTTACAAGTTCATTGGTAAAAAAAGTTCGTTGGTAAATCTGAATTTTTGGAGTTGATTTTTGAATTACCGTTGTATCAATTGGAATGTTATGGTATTTGTACGAATAATAAGGTTTTTCAATCTCAAACGAATAATGATTAATATCCGCATAGTTATTTTCGGTCGAAAAGATCGTTGCCGAATCGGGCGTATCCTTTTTTGATTCAATAAAATCTGAGCTTTTTATATTCTCTGTTTCAACTTTTTTACGGTAATTCGTTAATTCCATTTTATACTCACTTGATTTCACGAAGTCTAGATCCTTATTGTATTCAGCATTAAACAAATTATCCTGGAAAGAGAGTTTTACATACTGATTATTCCATTTGTTTACGTCGTATTCAATTATATTTCTGGAGTTATTGCTTAATGCCTTTTCGTTTAAGTAATAACGGTAATGGATTGCAGTATCAATAAAATTAATTGTACTGTCGTAAAAAGCAAAATACAAATTCTGAATTCCGTTTTTATCGCTTAAATAGATATAGTTGTTGTTTGCTTCAAATGGCTGTTTTTCGCTAATATTTTCGGTATTGCTCAGATTTGTGAGTTTTTTGTCTTTTTGCTTCAGATTAAAGATAAATAAATCGCTGTTGTTTAAATATATTAACTGGTTGTTATCAGTCAGATTTTCGCTAATGCGATTGGATGAGAAGATTATCTCTTGATCATTTTTAATGAAACGGGGGTTAAACTCATCAGAAATATCTTTGGTAACCTGAGTACTTGTTGATGATGCTACATCATATACAAATATATCTGTTAACCCGTTGCGCACTGCCGAGAAAACCATTTTCGATCCATCAGAGGAATACGAGAAATCTAGAATCTTATCAAATGAAAACAAGTTTCGGTAGCTAAGCACATCATCATCAATCGAATATTGTATGATTTGCAGTTTATTTTGATATTCAGTAATAATGGTCAGATAGTTTCCTCCAGGATGCCAGCTTAGCACAGGATAAGTAAAATCGTTGATTTGCTTAAGTTTATATCCATCTTTATAAACCTTTTTTGTTTTACCCGTTTTTGTATTATAAACCCAGATTTTGTAAAGCCCTTTTTCGTTTGAAACATAGGCAATATAATCTCCCTTCGGACTAATTTTAAATTGATAATATTCCCTCTCTGGCTTTGGATTTCGGATTATATTAGTTGGTTTATACAAGGTGTCGGCAAAAAATGATTTTTCTTTTGCGTAATAATCATAAAAATAAGTAAACCATTGGTTGGTTAATTCTTTAGTCGAAACTCCTAAAACGGTTTCTAGAGAGTGGTTTATACCCTTATTAATCCGGGTAATAAATAAAATATCAGGTATAATTGTTCCGCCATAATATTCGTTGAGAAATTTCCAAAATGAATGTCCTGCAATCTTTGCATCATTTCCCGAAAGATGATTTAGTTTTAAATACGATTTGCTTTCTATTCCATCTTTAACTTTATTTTCGATTTCCAGATTCCAATCTTCTGCAAGATAAGAACTAAGACCTTTGATAAACCAATCAGGAATATTAAGCAGGGTAGAACTAGAAATGTTTTCAGATAAACTGCTGCCTAAAAGCATCTCAGTAATAATGGCCTCTGCAATTGTTTCTCTGATTTGTTTCTCGTATTCGATATGGTTTCCCTGAAAAAATAAACTTATTTTATTTCTGTTGATTTTTGTTATTCCACCTGTGTTATATTCGCTTTTACCAGTAACCAAACCGATATTGCTTTGTTTAAAGTCGGAGAATTTATTAAAAACTACCAGAATTAATTTGTCCTTTAGTTCGTAATTAAGCAGTTGTTCAATCCGGATAATTTCGTTATAAGCATATTGATCGGTAAATCGTGCAATGGCTTCTCCTTCCTGATTAAAATAGGTGTCATATTTATCATTCTTAATGAACGACCAGAAAAAATCGTTATACTGAACTCTTTTTTTACCAAAATCCATCTGATGGCCATTATAAAATTGCCCAAACAAATAAGTTGATGAGCAGCTAATCAGACAAATAAATAAAAAAAGTAATTTTCGGGGCATTAATTTTTATTTTGGTATCAGATTTGCAAAATTACACCATGAATTTAATACAATATTATAAAAAGTTAAAGATTGTTAACATTAAACCAGAACATAATTTTATTGTTATATTTGTTCGATTCAAATAAATATTACTAATTCTTTCAATTTGAATGCTATGAAAAATTTTTTATTAATTGCAATTGCAGTTTTATTTACAGCAAGTATTACTTATGCGCAGCCGGCAACAATTTCATTCGAAAAACAGATTCATGATTTTGGTAAGATAAAAGAAGATGGCGGAAACGTGGAGTATTCATTCGAGTTTATCAATACTGGTCAGAGTCCTCTTATAATAACAAAGGTACAAGCATCATGCGGGTGTACATCTCCTTCGTGGACAGAGAAACCAGTTATGCCTGGCCAAAAAGGATTTGTTAAAGCTATTTTTGACCCGAAAAACAGACCAAGTACTTTTAATAAAAGCATTACAGTCGAGTCAAATGCCAGTAACCCAAGAGTAGTATTAAGGATTCAAGGCGATGTTTTGCCACGCGAAAGAACGGTTCAGGATATTTATCCAAAAGCTATTGGCGAACTGAGAATACAATCAAATCATTTCTCTTTTGTTACTGTTTATAATGATGAGGTTAAAATAGATACATTTAAAGTTTATAACTCATCAAAAGAACCGTTAAAAGTTAGTTTTACCAATGTGCCTGCATATATCAAATTAAGACCCGAACCTTCAGTTTTAAAACCTGATCAACATGGTTTTATAGTTGGAGAATATGATGGTAGAAAAGTTAATGATTGGGATTTTATTACAGACAGAGTAAAAATCCTTATTAATGATATTGAAGTTCAGAATAATGCAATTACAATAAGTGCAAATGTTCAGGAAAATTTCTCAACACTATCTCCTGAGCAATTAAAAAATGCACCCAAATTAGTTTTTGATGCTCCAAGGCATAATTTTGGTAAGATTAAAGGCTCAGGTAAATATGAACATGAGTTTACCTTTAAAAATACAGGTAAGAGTGAGATGAAAATCCATAAAATAAAGGCAACCTGTGGATGTACTACTGTTAATCCTGAAAAAACCGTTTTAAAACCTGGTGAAAGCAGTTCGTTTAAAATAGTATTTAGCTCTGGCGGAATGAGAGGTAAACAGAATAAATCTATTTATGTGATCACCAATGATCCCGAAAGTCCAACTACCAGACTAATGATTAGTGCTGAAATAGAAGAGTAATCCATATATATACTCTTAATATTTAAGCAGTTGGTTTGTACTAACTGCTTTTTTGTTTCTGTTATATTTTTTTATTCTTTTGTAAAACTCTAAATTCGCAGAAAAGCTTTTTTATGGAGGGTAAGCAAAAGGATTCGGACAAGAAATTCAAAACTGCACTAAATGTGCAGAAGGGGATTGAACAACCCGAATCCATAAATCCAGAAATTATCGCACGCTTTAAAAAAAGGAAAAGAACTCTATATACAGTTGATGATTATGTTGATGGGGTTTTAAATAAAAACCGTACAATTCTTGGTCAGGCTATCACTCTAATTGAAAGTTCTTTACCAGAACATAATCAGCTGGCATTTCAAATTATTGAAAAATGTCTTCCTTATGCAAGAAAATCTGTCAGGATAGGGATTACAGGTGTTCCGGGTGCAGGGAAAAGTACTTTCATTGAAGCATTGGGCAAGTATACAACTAAATTGGGTCGAAAACTCGCCGTATTAGCTGTTGATCCAAGCAGCGAACGTACTAAGGGAAGCATTTTGGGTGATAAAACCCGGATGGAGGAACTTTCTGCTGATCCGAATGCATTCATAAGACCTTCGCCATCTGCTGGTTCGCTGGGTGGTGTTGCTAAGAAAACACGTGAAACAATCATTCTATGCGAAGCCGCAGGCTTTGATACCATATTTATTGAAACAGTTGGTGTGGGACAGTCTGAAATAGCGGTGCATTCTATGGTCGATTATTTCTTGCTTTTAATGCTTGCTGGTGCCGGTGATGAGTTGCAGGGAATAAAACGTGGTATAATGGAGATGGCCGATGGAATTGCCATTACAAAAGCAGATGGCGAAAATGTTGTTAAAGCTGATCTGGCTAAAATAGAGTATCAAAATGCATTACATTTATTTCCACCTACTGATTCGGGATGGAGCCCTAAGGTATTTACTTGCTCTTCGCTCAAATGCATCGGGATTGATGTGATATGGAATAGCGTTTTGGAATACATAGATTTTGTGAAAGCAAATAATTATTTTGAACATCGACGAATGCAACAGGCCAAATACTGGATGTATGAATATATCAATGAGTCACTTCGAGATAACTTTTATAATCAACCTTATATTCAAGAAAAACTTACCGAATTCGAAGAAAAGGTGTTGCACCGAAAAACAAATTCTTTTCTAGCGGCCCGAATATTACTGGATGAGTATTTTAATATGAACAAATAATTTGTTTATCCGTTATTCAGAAAATCTATAATTGTATAAATTTTTGTATGTTTGGTAAATTTTAAATATTAACAATAATCTTAACAAAATGAAAAAACTTTTTTATGCTTTAATGGCAATGGTTCTCTTGTATTCTTGTAATTCAGAACCACAATATAAAATAACAGGCACTATTGAAGGTCTTACTTCTGGAACTGCCTTACTTCAAAAAGGTAACCAAAGGACACCAATTACGGTTGACTCAGTTAGCTTCGAAAAAGGAAAGTTTGTTTTCAAAGGTGCGGTTCCAGAACCTGATTTTTATATCATAAAATTTGCTGATACTCTGGGTGTAATTCCGTTATTACTTGAAAATAAAGAGATAACTATTAATGTTCATATTGACAGTATTTATGATGCTGATATTAAGGGTTCTGAAAGTACAACCAAATTTATTGAATTTGATAGAAATCTTGGAGATTTCGAAATGAAATTCAGAGATTTATACGAAGAATATGTGCAAGCAAATATGTCTGGAGATGCTGCAAAAGTTAAAGAAATAGAAGAGCAATACGAAGGTATTGAAACTGAACAAATGGATTATATGAAAAACTTTGTAAAAAGCAATTCTAAATTATTTGTTGGTCCATTTGTTACTTCACAATACTTAATGGTACAGATTGAACATACTGAACTTGAGCAAATCGCTGCAGAATTTGATACTACAATGAACAGTTCAAAATATATGGTTATGATAAATGACCGTATTGGAACAATGAAAAGAGTAGCAATAGGTCAGCCTTTTGTAGATTTTACGTTGAATGATACTACCAATACCCCAGTTGCATTATCATCAGTTATTGGTCAAAAATATGTTCTAATTGATTTCTGGGCAGCATGGTGCGGTCCTTGCCGTCACGAAAATCCTACTCTTGTAAAAAACTATGCAAAATATAAAGACAAAGGATTTGAAATTTTTGGAGTATCATTTGATAAAAGCCGTGATGCGTGGATTAAAGCTATTCAAGAAGATGGTATTATCTGGCCACAGGTTTCTGATTTAAAATATTGGGATTGTGAAGCAGGTAAATTATATGGTGTACGTGGTATTCCTCATAATGTACTTATTGATAAAGATGGAATTATCATCGCAAAAAACCTACGTGGTGATGATCTTGGAGCTAAGCTTGAAGAGATTTTTAAATAAATAGTCTTAGAATAAAATTTAAAAAGAGTGGATAACAATATCCGCTCTTTTTTGTTTAATGATATGTGTTTTTATCTTTTTAAAATTCTTATAAATTTGTTTGTTCAAATAATTTAGTAAATCGAAATGAAAAAGTTCTTAATATTTCTCTTGTTAGGGGTTTTGTCCTTTGGTTGTAAAAATAGTTCAAAGAGAGAAACTGAACTGCAGCCAATAGTTACTGTAAGTATTTTACCGCAGAAGTATTTTATTGATCGGATTACAAATGGTAAGATAGCAGTGAATGTTATGGTTCCCGAAGGGAGTGATCCTCATACATATGAACCATCTGCTAAACAGATGCAAGATCTTTCCAACTCAGATGCTTATTTCAGAATGGGTTATATTGAGTTTGAACTCGCCTGGATAAGTAAATTCGAGGCATTAAACCCGAAAATGAAAATTGTTGATCTTTCGAAAAATGCCATCTTAATTAAACCTGATGATTCTCATGAAGATCATCATGATCATGGCCAACACGATCATCATTTGGGTATTGATCCGCATATCTGGTCATCACCTTTAGAAGTAAGTAAAATGTGTACTATTCTATTTGAAAATCTGATCGAGATTTATCCTCAATATAAAGATGAGTTTACTGCAAATCATCAATTATTTAATAAGGAGATTGATTCTCTGGATCTTTATATTAAAGAGAGTTTTCAGAATCTCGAATCAAAGAAATTTATGATCTATCACTCTGCACTGGCATATTTTGCTCGCGATTATAACCTCGAACAATTAGCTGTTGAGGCTGATGGAAAAGAACCTACTCCCATAGATATTAAAAACATTATCGAACTTGCTCAAAAGGAGAATATAAAGGTTATTTTTGTTCAAAAGCAATTTAATACTCATAATGCCGAAGTGCTAGCTAAAGAAATTAATGGCAGAGTTGTACAGATCGATCCTCTTGGGTATGATTGGATTGAGATCACTAAATTGATAACAAACGAAATAGCATTGATTTATTCAGCAAAATAGGAGATGAGCAAAATATTAGAATTAAAATCAATTTATGCCGGTTACAAGGACGACATCATTCTGAATGACGTTTCGCTCGAAATACTTGATGATGATTTTATTGGCATTATTGGCCCAAATGGGGGAGGGAAAACTACTCTTTTAAGAGTAATCCTCGGACTTATTAAGCCATTTAAGGGAACAATAGAATATTTTGGTGATTCAAATATTGATAGAAATAATAAAATTGGGTTTTTACCTCAGATAAACCAAATCGATAATAAGTTCCCGGTATCAGTATATGATGTAGTTTTATCTGGATTGATTTATAATAATGGATTTTACTATAAACACTCAAAAAAAGACAAGCAGAAAGCAAAGGAAACTCTTCAAAAATTGGGAATTTGTGATTTAAAAGAAAGGCATATTGGCGAACTTTCGGGAGGTCAGATGCAGAAAGTATTATTAGCCAGAGCTATTGTTTCGTCTCCACGGCTTCTGATATTGGATGAACCTAATACATTTGTTGACAATAAATTTGAGGGTGAGCTTTATGAAATTTTGGTTCAACTTAATAAAGATATGGGTATCATTATTGTTTCGCATGATATTGGAACTATTTCCACCTATATTAAAACCATTGCCTGTGTGAACAGAGGTTTGCATTATCACAAATCAAACAAAATTACCGAACAACAGTTGGCATCTTATAACTGCCCGATCAAGCTTATAACTCACGGCGAAGTCCCTCATACGGTTTTAAAAAAACATAATCATTAGAATATGGTAATTGAATTACTCCAGTATAATTTTGTAGTTAATGCATTGCTTGCTGCATTTTTTGCAAGTATAAGTTGTGGTATTATTGGAACATATATAGTAACCCGCCGAATGGTTTTTCTTAGTGGTGGTATAACACATGCATCATTCGGAGGAATCGGTATAGGATACTTTTTGGGGTTTAACCCAATATTTTCAGCAGCCATATTCTCTATTCTTTCTGCTTTAGGTATTGAGTTTTTAAGCAAACAAACCGAAGTTCGTGAGGATTCTGCTATTGGGATACTTTGGTCATTCGGAATGGCTATAGGTATCATTTTTATCACCATAACACCGGGTTATGTTCCTAACCTTATGACTTATCTTTTTGGAAGTATTCTAACTGTTTCTAAACTCGATGTTTGGTTGATGTTTGGTTTGAGTTTGTTAATTATTTTAATTTTTTCGGCATTTTACAGACTTATTTTATTTGTTTCCTATGATCAGGAGTTTGCCCGCACACATAAAATTGCAGTAAATCTGGTAAATTATTTACTTATCAGTCTTGTAGCATTAACTATAGTTTTGAATATAAAAGTTGTAGGAATAATAATGGTAATTTCATTACTTACCATTCCTCAATCTATAGCGAATTTATTTACCAGAAATTTTAGAAACATTATTATAGCTTCTGTTGTTTTAAGCTTTGTGGGTGTTTTTACAGGACTAATTTTCTCGTATAAATTAAATATTCCTTCAGGAGCATCCATCATTTTCTCATTGGTGATATATTTTGTGTTCGCTAAACTTATTCATTTATTGATAAATAAGTTAAGTATCCGAAGAAAAACAAAAAATTTTGAATTAATTAAATAACAATTAATTTTAGCATATCAATTAAAATTTACAAATATGAATTACGACTTAATTATTATAGGTAGCGGTCCGGGTGGTTATGTGGCAGCTATAAGAGCAGCTCAATTGGGATTAAAAGTGGGTGTTATCGAAAGATCAGAACTTGGAGGAATATGCCTAAATTGGGGATGTATTCCTACTAAATCGCTTCTGAAAAGTGGTCAGGTATATACATATACACAACATGCTGCCGATTATGGAATTTCAGTTACAGGCGAAATAAAACCTGATTTCGAAAAAATGGTTCAACGCAGTAGGGCCGTTGCCGATGGAATGAGTAAAGGAATACAATTTCTATTTAAAAAGAATAAAATTGAACATATTCAAGGTACTGGTAAACTGAAAAACAATAAAACAGTTGAAGTTAAAGCAAATGATGGAACTGTTCAGGAAATTACGGCAACCCATATTATCCTTGCTACAGGTGCAAGATCAAAAGAATTACCAAATTTAAAACAGGATGGCAAAAAGATAATCGGTTACCGTCAGGCAATGACATTACCTAAACAGCCAAAATCAATGATTGTAGTTGGCAGTGGAGCAATTGGAAGTGAATTTGCATTCTTCTATAACTCAATAGGTACCGATGTTACATTAGTCGAGTTTTTACCGAATATTGTTCCGTTAGAAGATGATGAAGTATCAAAACAACTTGGACGTTCATTTAAAAAAGCAGGAATTAAAGTAATGGTTGATTCTTCAGTCGAATCGGTTGATACCAAAGGAAACCTTTGCAAGGTTGTGATTAAAACAAAAAAAGGTGAAGAAATACACGAAGCCGAAATCGTTTTGTCGGCTGTTGGTGTTACTCCAAATTTAGAAAATATTGGAATCGAAGAGCTAGGTATTGAGTTGGAAAAAGGTAAAATAAAAGTTGATGAGTATTATAGAACCAATATTGACGGTATTTATGCAATTGGCGATATTGTTCATGGACCTGCTCTGGCTCACGTTGCTTCGGCCGAAGGTATTGTTTGTGTTGAAAAAATTGCAGGATCAAATCCTGAGCCAATAGATTATAAAAATATACCAGCATGTACTTATACAACGCCTGAAGTTGCTTCTGTTGGATTATCGGAGCAAGCAGCCAAAGATGCCGGATACGAAATAAAAGTTGGAAAATTTCCATTTACTGCTTCAGGCAAAGCAAGTGCTGCTGGAGAAAAAGATGGATTTGTAAAACTGATTTTTGATGCCCAATATGGAGAACTTCTTGGAGCACATTTAATCGGAGCCAATGTAACGGAAATGATTGGAGAGCTTGTAGTAGCTAAAAAACTTGAAACCACCGGACACGAGATTATAAAATCTATTCATCCTCATCCTACCATGTCAGAAGCAATTATGGAAGCAGCAGCTGCTGCATATGGAGAGGTTATTCATTTATAAAAATCAAATCACCTGAAAATAAAAAAGCTGTTTCATTTTTTGAAACAGCTTTTTTTATGTTATTATAAGAATTAGAAATTGATCATAAAATATAAGTTTCCGAAATAGTATGGGAAATTAGTCTGTAACGACCAACTGTTATCTCCCGGATAAGATGGAATTTCCTCTTCGATATGTTGGGTTATAACCATTCTTTCCTGCTTGGAATAAGATTGTCCTTCGAAATAATAATAATATGAAAGACCAAACTCACCACCAATGCAAACTTTTGGCATAAAGTAATATTCAATCCCAACAAAAGCACCAGCACCGATTCCTTGCTCCAGACCATAATTATTTTCAAGTGTTCGAGTTGCTCCAAAACCCCAGGCATTTGTAGGAGAAGGATTCAATTCGGTCATGTTATTACCAAATTGGTAATTATCAGTGTATTTATAATACTGATAACCTAAATCTCCACCAAAATAACCTCTAAATCGTTTGTAATCTCGGAACATCTGGTAGCCCAACCGTAAATGGTAATAATGGTTGGTGTAGCTGTATTTATCAATTACCTTATCCTGACTCAATGGATCGGCAAAAAAAGCAGCATCATCGCGAACATAATACTCATCGCTACCACCGTCTGAACCAATCTGAAAAGCAAATCGTACGGCAGCATCTTTATTTAGATAATATCTGAAATATAGAGTGTTATCACCAAGATCTAATGAATTATCTTCTGTTCCATTAAACATATTACCAATATAATTGAAAAATGGGGTAGCTTCAAGACCAATGGCAAAATCGCCAGCTTCGGGAAGGTAATCATTCTTTTCGTATGGTTTAGGTTGATCAACCACTGGAATCTCTTCCTGGGCAAATGCAGAAAATCCCAGCAAGCATATTAAAAGTATTATTAATGTATTTTTCATCTTTACTTTTTTTTTGTTAAGCTAATAAATATACTTCATTTGGTTTCTGAGTAATTAGAAAAACGAAATCTATTTATTATGAGTTACTTAAATAAATTTAATTTTCACTTTAATAGATTATTCCCAAACCTCATCAGTAAAACCAAGTGTTTGAACTACCGGTGTTGAGGCACTTGGTGCAACATAGGCTGATGTATATTTATATTTTTTTACTTCAGCTGGAGGACCAACTAGCGCTTTATTTGCTTCGAATTGGAAATAAATAATTTCACTTTTAGGAACGCTTACATCAAAACGGCCAGCTGCTCCAACGGTAACTGTAGTTGACCATGTTGAAGTGTACACATTAATCAAAGTGCTTGCTGGAATAAATTCACCAGCTACATTTTCGTCAACATCTGCATAACCTTCGAATTTAAGATCTACTTTTTCAACAAAGTTATCAAAGGCTGTAATATCATCGTAATTAATTTCGTGTGTACGAATCTGGCTTGGTTTTACAGTACTTAGACTGCCTGGCGTGGTTGATTTGTATAATTTTAAAATAGTAGCAGAGTTTGAGCCAAACGCCTGAACTTGCTCATAAGTAAACTCTGCAGGAGTAAATGTAACTGTAACTCCAGCATTTGTAGCAGGTACTGTAATCTGAACTAATCCATTTGTAATTGTTGCCGTATCAACCCAGTTACCACTTGCAGATGAATTGAAAGCACTATTAGGAATAGAAACAATAATTTTTGTTCCATTAGGAGCAAATTCCAATCCCTGAATAGTTTGATCTAACTGAGCATAAACATAGGCTCTAACGGTAGCTTTTTTGGTTAAGTCTAGTGTTAGATCTGTTGATTCTACCTCTTCGCATGCAGCAAATAATAGAACTGCTGCTGCACAAAATCCTAAAATAGTTTTAATCTTTCTCATAACGTTGTTTTTTTAAATTAATTAATTGAGTTTTTAAAATTGAAAGCGAAGTTAAAAAAAATATTTCTAATCTTACACTGAAGTATATAGAATTTATTTATTAATTGAATTTATATTTTCAGATTTTACAATCTTCTTATTTTCAAATAATTCATACCTATAGCTGCTCTTTGCAAAAGAAATAACAAATAAAATAGTTACAAGAATAAAAATTATTATTACTCCAAGATTGTAGCTTTTTGTATACTCCGGCTTATTTGTAATATTTGGTTTCATATAGGTTAGGTTTAATTAATTTAATGGATTATTTATTATTCCTGTCGATAAAACCAGGTTGGAACTATTCTCTTTTACTGCAAATAAAAATGGTTTATTAACATTAAACTCTACATAATCTTCGATTAATGTGTTTTGGTTGTTGTTATCTGACCTTAAAAAGTTTAATCGATTATCTTGTATCTTAAAATTTGTTTGAGATAATAAATAATCAATTTTAAAATAATTGCTACTGGTAATTCCATAAAAATCAGTTGATTCTGATACCATAAAACTAAATGGCGAATTTTCTAAATATCTGCCCATTTCAATAGAAGCCAATTGGTTAAACTCAGGCAGAGCTAATGCAATATTAGTTTTTGTGAAATTATTAATCCATGTGTCCCAGTTAACTGAATTTATTAATGGTAAAACATAATCTAGCGTTATATCTGGTTTGGGTAATACAATGAGAAGGCTAAAACTACTATTGGAATATGGTATTTCAATTAAGTCGAAATAATCATGGCTAAAATAATTAAAACTCTGGGTTACTCTTAGCATTGGTAATTTCATCGTATCCGTTTCAGGTAAATAAAACACTCCTGAAAAGCTTTCCTGAAAAAAATATTTGAAATCCAAACTGCAGGTAAATCCATTAATTAATAATGACTGCGTTTGAGCACTTAATCCAGGGTTTGTAAATTCTAACGTATATTGGGAATTAGAATACAGCCAATTACTTATATGGTTATATTCTGATGAAACGGCAAAATCAATCGAATCGATATAAGTCTTGTAGAAATAACTGCTTATGTTTCCAAACTGATGATTAATCCCGCTATTGCTATCAAACCAAAATCCATTTAAAAGAATTATTTCATTATTTGACAGGTTTGTAATGGCCTCATATATTCGTTTATATGAATTATTAATCTCGTCAACAGATAGATTTGAAGGATTTATATACGAATTAATAGATTCATATGTTGAACCTGTTGACCCATTTAATAAAAGATTTAGGGTTGAGGATAATTCGAATGGAGAGATGATAAAATTTTCGTTTGATTTGGATATGATTGAAAGTTTCAAAATATCAAATCCCAAATTATTTGCTGAGCTAACAAGCACTTTATCCTGATTAGAAAGAATAATCTGTTCAAAAGAACTATCAAGATCTTCATCTTCACATGACGTAATAATCAGTATTACAATACAATATATAAAATATTTGCTTAAAAATCTTAATTTATTTAACATAGTTTTTCTTCTTCATTAACAATCAGGCAAATATAGATGCAAATTACAAATTAAAGGTTGCTATATCAAGTGAAATATTTAACGCAACTATTTATCACTATTTACCATCTAAAAAATGAATTCGCAATAAAAAAAATTTGCAAGCTTTTTGTAGGAGGAAATTATTCATAAATTTGTATAAACTGGATATAAAATTGGATAAGCTTCCTGAAATAATAAAAGCTTGTATAAAAAGCGATAGGATTGCTCAGAAAACACTTTATCAGATGTTTGCTGATAAGATGTATGGAGTGTGTTTAAGATACGCTTCAAATGTTGATGAGGCAAAAGATATTTTGCAGGATGGATTTATTAAAGTGTTTTTGCATTTAAACCAGTTTAATTTCAAAGGTTCTTTCGAAGGTTGGGTTCGACGTATTATTGTAAATACGGCTCTTGAAAAATTCAGGGATAAGAATTATCTGTTTGCTGTTAGTATGACTCAAAACTATGAAGCAGGCGATTCAGAGTACGATCATATTTTGAGCGATTTATCGGCAGCCGACTTATTAAAACTTATTCAGGAGTTGTCGCCGCAATATCGCATGGTGTTTAATCTTTATGCTATTGAAGGCTATACACATAAAGAAATAAGCGATATTATGAATATTAAGGAAGGAACATCAAAATCGAACCTATCGAGAGCAAGGGAAATATTAAAAGATAAAGTTAACAAACATTATGGTGTAACAGTAAATTTCAGCTAATAATGGGAAATACGGATAAAAAAATGGATCATGTTTTTAGGGAAAAGCTGGATAATATAAAAATCAAGGCCCCGGATGATATTTGGACAAATATTGAAAATCAACTTATACTGCAATCCAAATCAAAACGAATTATTCCAATTCGATATATCGCTGCTGCAAGTATTGCAATTATTGCTGTATCGGCTACATTATTCTCGTTGTATAAACTAAACAACTCATTTATTATTGATGAAAATAATGTTTCTGAATTAAATCAAAAAATTGAGAATAATAATGTAATTACTAAGGAAACAATCCAGCCTGTTGCTGCAACAGTTCAGTCATCAAATAGATCAATTGCATCAGTTTTTAATCCTGTAAATAACCTGAAAACCGAGATTGTAAGTGATAAAGCAGATTCGGATAAAGATATTGCGTTGTCAATTTCTGATAATAAACTTATTAAACTGAAAAACAAAGCAATAACCATGCTTGTTTCAAAAAATTCGTTAACTATTAAAGAGTTTGATTATAAGCAACATCAAAAATCGACACAACAAAATTCAACTGATTTATTAGCGCTGAATACAAACTCTAAAATCAGGAATAGAGATAAATGGTCTGTGGGTATTGATTTTGCGCCATCATATTCATACCGTCATTTAAGCAGTTCTGGTAATCAGGAAAGTGTGGCTTATTTCAATACAGTAGAAAACCCTGTTAAAACCTTTTCTGGCGGAGTTAATATTCAATACAAAGCCTTAAAAAGACTAACTATTCAGACAGGAATATATTATGCCAAAATGGGCCAAAGCATTGGAAATATGACTATATATGATAATAAAAGCTATGATAATGCAGCCCCTGCATATAAAGAAAACTATTTAAGTTCTATTACACTTACCAATTCGGTTGGAAATATTAATATAAACTCTAAATATGTTTTTGTCGATCAAACGAATATAAGAGTAAATACAAGTTCGGACAGCAAGTTTTTCTTTGATCCAAATGACCCATCACTAAACCCACTCGAATCAAAAGTTCAGCAGAACTTCGAATATATAGACGTGCCACTTTTATTTAGGTATAAGCTTATTGATAAAAAAATTGATTTGAACTTAACTGCAGGTATGAGTGCAAGTTTTCTTGTTGGTAATCAAGTGTACCTGATAATTAATGAAACAGAGACAAATATTGGAGAAACCAAAAGTATAAGAGAAACCAACTATACTGGCAATTTGGGCTTTGGTATTGAGCTACCGTTGGCTAATAAGTTGGTATTCAGGCTTGAACCGGGCTTTAAATATTATATTAATGCAATTAATACCGATACAGAAATTAAGTCTCATCCTTATTCAATATCCATATTCTCGGGTTTTTGTTTATCTTTATAAATCTTTTCTGAGGTAAAAATCAGTATTGTTTTTAACCTTGTCGTAAAGAGTTTTCTGTAAAGAATTTTTTTATATTGATAGTAAATGATAAATAATAACCTTAAAAAATCCCCATACACAATTTGGTACAAGGTTGGAATACCAATAATCTCATTTGTTGGACTTATTTTGGCTATCGTTATTTTTAGTTACTCTAAAACAGGGAATGATTCTGATGATAAAGAATACCGAGATATTTTTCTGCGCAAGTATTCTGTTTTTGCTATTGACCTCCCTGATCATGTAACATTTGCCAACGAAGAAGTTCCTCTCGATCATTTTGATGTTCGCGAAGCGCTCGACAGAGAAATTTTGGTGAATACATACTGGCAATCGCAAACGATTTTATTTATGAAAAGAGCCAGCAGATATTTTCCCGAAATAGAAAAAATATTAGAAGAAAACGAAATCCCTGATGACTTTAAGTATCTTGTATTGGCCGAAAGCGATCTGAGAAATCAAGTTTCTCCTGCTGGGGCTGTAGGTGTGTGGCAATTGCTCGAAGGTACCGCAAAAGATTATGGTCTTGAAGTTAACGATATTGTAGACGAAAGATATCATCTCGAAAAATCAACTATAGCCGCATGTAAATTTTTAAAAGACTCAAAAGTGCTTTTTGGAAGCTGGACAATGGCTGCTGCAGCATATAATATGGGACGAAAAGGATTAGCCCGACAGGTAAATCGTCAGGGTCAATCTGATTATTATGACCTGCTTTTTAGTGATGAAACAGCACGCTATGTTTATCGAATTGTAGCCATTAAACTAATTCTTGAAAACCCGAAGAATTATGGTTTTCATCTTCGCGAAAAAGACTTGTATCATCCAATTCCTACCTACGATATTAAAATAGATACATCAATCTCGAATTTTGCTGATTTTGCACAGAAAATAGAGATTAATTACAAAATTTTGAAATATTTTAATCCCTGGTTACGCGATACCTTTCTCGAGAATAACACGAATAAAGAATATTCAATTAAAATCCCTGAAAAGGGATTCAGAAGTTATTCAAAAATCATGGATCAAATTAAAATTGATACTACTTTTGTAGAAAACTAAAAATTGCCAAAGGAGTTTTAATTTGAACAACCAAAATACCCAATACGAAGATTTGGAGATCGAACAGAGAGATGAAATAGTGGTTCTTGGAGCCAGAGTTCACAATTTAAAAAATATTGATGTTACTATTCCACGAAATAAACTGACTGTAATTACAGGATTGAGTGGAAGTGGAAAATCATCACTCGCCTTTGATACAATATATGCTGAGGGTCAGCGAAGGTATATCGAAACGCTTTCGGCTTATGCCCGCCAGTTTTTAGGAAACATGGAACGACCCGATGTAGATCAAATAACCGGATTAAGCCCTGTAATCTCAATTGAACAAAAAACTACCAATAAAAATCCCCGTTCTACTGTTGGCACGGTAACCGAAATTTATGACTTTTTACGGTTGCTTTTTGCACGCGCATCAGATGCTTATTCGCATGCAACCGGTGAAAAAATGATTAAATATTCCGATGATCAGATCATTCAACTCATTGTTGAAAAGTTCAGCGAAAAAAACATTCTTATTTTGGCTCCTCTGGTGCAGGGTCGTAAAGGACATTATAAAGAACTTTTTGAACAGATTCGAAAAAAAGGATTCATCTATGCCAGGATAAATGGCGAAATAAAAGAACTGGTTCATGGGTTACGGCTCGATAGATATAAAACTCATTTTATTGAAATAGTAATCGATAAGCTCAACGTAGATAAAAAAGATGAAACCCGTTTGAAAAGAACTGTTCAAACAGCTATGGAGCATGGCAAAGGTATTATTATGGTTATGGAAAAGGATACCGAAGAAGTAAAATATTTTAGCCGAAAACTAATGTGTCCTACTACGGGTATCTCATATAATGAACCAGCTCCTCATACTTTCTCTTTTAATTCGCCACAGGGAGCTTGTCCAACTTGCAGTGGATTAGGTACGGTAAGCCAGATAGATGCAAAGAAGATAATCCCAGATACCAATCTTAGTATTAAAAATGGGGGTATTTTGCCTTTGGGCAAATACAAGAACATACTCATATTTTGGCAAATGGAAGCAATTGCGGTAAAATATAAGTTCACCCTCGATACTCCAATTAAAGAAATACCCGAAAATGCTCTAAATATTATTTTGTATGGTTCCGACGAGTCGTTCAAGCTAATAAATACGCCTTTGGGTATGTCGTCGAACTATTTTCTAAATTTTGAAGGAATTATTAATTACATAAGTAATTACCAAACTGACAGTTTTGGAGAAGATAGCAAAAGTTGGACAGATCGATATATTGAGAAAGTAATTTGTCCCGAATGCAATGGCAAAAGACTTAAAAAGGAATCATTGTTTTTTAAAATTGCAGAGAAAAATATCGCTGAATTGTCCGAAATGGATATTGATCAGCTATATCAATGGTTTTCTGATGTTGGGAAGTTATTATCAGATAAACAAAAGCTTATAGCTCGCGATGTAATTAAAGAAATAAGGGAACGATTATCATTTTTACTCGATGTAGGGTTGAATTATCTTTCGTTAAATAGAACATCGCGCAGTTTATCAGGCGGTGAGAGTCAAAGAATTAGATTAGCTACCCAAGTTGGTTCTAAACTAGTAAATGTATTATATATTCTTGATGAGCCAAGTATAGGTCTTCATCAGCGAGATAACCAGAAACTAATTAATTCACTTAAACAGCTTCGCGATTCAGGGAATTCCGTTATCGTTGTAGAACATGATAAAGAAATGATTCTTTCGGCTGATTATATTGTAGATATGGGACCCAAAGCTGGACGACACGGTGGTAAAGTTGTTGCTGCAGGTACTCCGGAAGAAATTTTAAAATCAAATACACTTACATCGGAGTATTTAAACCATAGAAAAACCATAGAAGTTCCAAAAGAACGGCGAAAGGGAAATGGAAGGAGCATTATCATTAAAGGTGCTCGCGGACATAACTTAAAAAATATAACAGCTGAGTTTCCTCTGGGATTATTTATCTGTGTTACAGGTGTCTCGGGAAGCGGAAAATCATCATTAATAAATGAAACATTACATCCGATCCTGAGCAAGCATTTTTACAGATCACACTCAACACCTCTCGAGTATGATTCGATAGAAGGAATAAAAAATATTGATAAGGTTATTGAAGTTGATCAATCACCTTTGGGCAGAACTCCACGATCAAACCCGGCAACATATACAAACGTATTTACTGATATCCGTAAATTATATGAACAAACGCCCGAATCAAAGATAAGAGGTTATAAAGCTGGTCGGTTTTCATTTAATGTGAAGGGTGGTCGCTGCGAAACTTGTCAGGGAGCAGGAGTACAAACTATCGAAATGAATTTTTTACCCGATGTGTATGTACATTGTAAGGATTGTAATGGCAAAAGGTACAATAGGGAAACGCTTGAAGTGAAATTCAAAGGTAAATCTATTAGCGATGTACTCGATATGACAATTAGCCAGTCTCTTGAGTTCTTTCAGCAGGTTCCTAATATAAAACAAAAAATAAAAGCTTTACAGGAAGTAGGACTTGGTTATATTACCCTTGGTCAAGCATCCACAACATTGTCGGGGGGCGAATCACAGCGAGTAAAGCTGGCAACCGAACTGGCGAAACGTAGCACAGGAAATACATTGTATATTCTCGATGAACCAACTACCGGATTGCATTTTGAAGATACACGAATATTATTAGGGGTACTTAATAGTTTAGTCGATAAGGGAAACACAATTATTGTCATCGAACATAATATGGATGTAATAAAAATGGCCGATCATATTATTGATATGGGCAAAGAGGGAGGACGCAATGGTGGCGAAATATTATGCACAGGAACACCCGAAGAGATTTGTAAGAATAAACAAAGTTATACATCTCCTTTTTTAATTAATGAACTAATCTAAGAATTAAATAAAATAGTGTAATTTAGTCAATCAACCAAATAAACCAGAAATTATGAATAACGAAGAACTGATAAAGAATGCATTTGATAACAAGACTTGGAATGAGATTCAAACAACCGATTCATGGACTATTTTTAAAATAATGGCTGAGTTTGTCGAGGGATTTTCCAAGTTAGCTCGCATTGGGCCTTGTGTTTCAATATTTGGTTCTGCGCGCACAAAACCCGACAATAAATACTTTAAACTTGCTGAAGAGATAGCCTATAAATTAACCCAACACGGATATGGTGTAATTACAGGTGGTGGTCCAGGTATTATGGAAGCCGGTAATATGGGTGCTAAAAAAGGTAATGGACGATCTGTTGGATTAAACATTGATCTGCCCTTTGAGCAGTCAGCAAACTTATTTATTGATCCTGATAAATTGATTAGTTTCGAGAATTTCTTCGTACGTAAAGTTATGTTTGTTCGATATGCACAAGGATTTATCGTTTTACCAGGAGGATTTGGTACTCTTGATGAGCTTTTTGAAGCGATTACGTTGATTCAAACAGAGAAAATAGGTCATTTCCCAATCATATTGGTTGGATCAGAATACTGGCATGGATTATTAGAATGGATACGTGATACCATGCTGGCAAAGGAAAACAATATAAAAGAAAAAGATCTCGATTTGATTTCGATTGTTGATACTTCGGATGAAGCAGTAGCTAAAATCAATGAGTTCTATTCCAAGTATTTATTGAGTCCCAACTTTTAATTTTGTAGTTTGGTTGTCTTATATTTTTGCTTTTAAACAGATTAGATTATTAACAATTGTTGATAACTAGTGTTGATATTTTGTTATTATTGCTTTATTTGATTATTTTTATTCGATAATTTGGTGGATTAAATTGGGATGTATATGATAAAACAGCTAATTGTTTTTGTTTATATGGGTGTTTTACTTTTGCTGAATTCTATTTTTTCAGATAAAGTATCACTCGTATTACATTCATCAGATCAAGTTGAGGCAGGGAGTGAGATATATGTTGAAATTACCTTAAGCAAATCAGACTATGAGAGTTTTGCAAGATTTCAACAGGAAATACCTGCCGGATTAACTCCTATACCTGTTAATACAGCTAATGCAGATTTTAGTTTTAGCGACCAGAAAATAAAATTTATTTGGCTAAAACTTCCAGCAGAACAAGAAATTACCATTTCATATAAATTACAGGTTGATCAGCGATTAAAAGGCCGTTTCAACCTAGATGGCCGATTCTCTTATATTGCCGATAATGAAAGAAAATCTGTTGATGTAACTCCTAAGACAATTGTCATTACGCCATCACCAAGTATTGATCCCAACTTAATAGTTGATATTGCTGACTTTAAACCACTGGTTACAACTTCATACATTTTGGCAGATGTAAATCAGGTTAAATGTATAAGACAAACTCCTTATAAAACAAATGGATTAAATGAATATGTAGTTAATATTCTTGTAAATAAAGGAAATAAGGAAAAGTTTGCAAAAATACAAGAAACTATACCTGCAGGTTTTACTGCTGTGAGTATTGATAATAAGGACGCTATTTTTACTTTTAAAGATCAAACTGTTAAGTTGTTATGGATGAATATGCCTAATGATCCATATTTTGTTGTTTCCTACAAATTGGTTCCGGAGCCTGAAAAAACCGACAAACCTAATCTTGCAGGCACATTTTCGTTTATTGAGAATGATAATACATTAAGCATCGATATAGAAGAAAAAGAAGTAAACCTTACAAATAAATCTTCCGAAAACCTTTTGGCTGTATTGTCATCCATGACTTCAACAACAAAACTATCCGAACCCATAACTCAACCATATAATCATTCTGGGAAAGTTACGATAGAGATTGCGGAAAGTGCATTAAAACTATTGCGCCAGGATACAAAGCTTACCAAAATGCTTGAGCCCGAAACTGGTGTTTATTACAGAGTTCAGATTGCTGCCGGACACAAACCAATTAATATTGATCGATATTTTAAAAAGTATAACCTAGACAAAGAAGTAAGAACAGAAATTCACGAAGGATGGAGAAAATATTCAGTAGGTTCGTTTTATGTTTATAAAGCAGCACGAGATTACAGGGTTCATGTTTGGAACACAACATCTATTGACGATGCATTTGTTGCTGCATATAATAATGGAGCAAGAATTACTGTGCAGGAAGCATTAATGATAGCAAATCATGATTGGGTACGATAATAACTTAAAATTTTAATCTTTCACCATGAGATTAATTAAAAAAATTACTCTATTACTAATTTTAATTTTTAGTATTCAATTGTTATTTGCCCAAGGTGGATACGAAGAATTATTGATGCGTGAGGTTGAAGTTGAAAATCCTGTTTATATGCCTGTAATTGGCCTTGGAGCTGGATTTATTAATTATTATGGTGAACTAAAAAATGATACAAAAAATATTTTACAAGGAAATCCATCTTACCGTTTTAATGTATATATGCCCCTTGGAAAAAAACATTACTGGAAAGCAAACCTGAATGTTTTATTTGGCACCATGTCGGGATATGAGCGATCATACAGTGATACATCAAAAAACTTAAATTTTATGGCCGAGATTACAAGTTTCGGAATAAACTTCGAGTATAACTTTGGCCATTTGTTTAAAAGCGAAAGAATGCTTAGACCATTCTTATCAATTGGAGCTGAGTATTTTTCGATTAGCTCGAATAATACAGATATAAACAATAGCCTTGGAGCTTATCAGTATTTTCCTGATGGTACTATACGTGTAAACGATCAGTTATCAAAACGCGATTATAATTACGAAACACCGATCGAGAAAATTAATCGTTTCGGGAATGATAGCTATTCGCAAGGTGTTCCTGCCTTGGTTGCTGATGCTGGTATTGATTTTAAGATCAGTAATCGTGTAATTTTAAAAATAGCAACATCATTACATTATACTTTTTACGACCAAATAGATGATGTTAGCTCAAGCAATACAAAGGGACGAATTGGAGATTCCAAAAGAGATATGTTTTCTATGAGTTATGCAAGTATAAATATTGACTTATTCTCCGATCCAAAAACGAAAATGATTGAAGAGCTGTTTATGGATATCACAGGTGATTTTGATTATAATTTAATTGCGGATAATGATCATGATGATGTTCTAGACTTAAATGATGATTGTTTTGATACACCTGCAGGTGTTGAAGTAGATTCAGTAGGATGTCCTATTGATCTTGATAGAGACGGTGTTGCTGATTATATTGATAAAGATCCTAGCTCTATTACTGGTGCTATTGTAAATGAACATGGTGTGCAAATGACTGGTGATGAAATACTTGCTGGTTTATTACAGAGTTATACTGCTGTAGGAAGGTCAGAAACATATATGATTCCTATTGGTTTGGGCTGGTCAAAGTATTCTCAAATGTCGAATGTTGAAATACCAGAAAAATTTAAAAAACTTGATATTGATAATGATAATTATATCTCGTTTGATGAGTTGTTAAAGGCTATCAATAGATTTTTTGATTCGGACGAATCTGATTTTAAACCAGATGATATCTATGAATTGAATGATTTCTTTTTTGCTCAGTAGTTCAGCACCTTTAAGAATTAACGTTTTTTTAGGCGATCCATATCTCGTTCAACGTCTTTTTTCTTAATATTTTCGCGTTTATCAAATTCCTGCTTGCCTTTTGCAAGAGCTATTTCGAGCTTTGCCCATCCTTTTTCATTAATAAATAAGCTTAAAGCAACAATGGTTAATCCTTTTTCGGAAACCTTTCGTTCAAGTTTATTAAGCTCGCGGCGTGTAAGTAAAAGTTTGCGATCACGCTTTGGTTCGTGATTGTAATGTGTTCCATATGTATACTCCGAAATGTTTAATCCTCGCACGTACAATTCATGATCAACATAATAGCAATATGTATCAATAAGGTTTGCTTTTCCCCCTCTGATTGATTTAATCTCAGTACCTGTAAGCTTTATTCCGGCAATATACTTGTCAATAAACTCGTAGCTGAAAGATGCCTTTTTGTTTTTTATGTTAATGGATTTTTGCATAAATTATAACCCTGCAGTCAAATATAAGTATGCAATAATACTAATTTTTTATGTCTTAATAAAAGACCTGCATATGTGAGAACTCTAAAAAGTTTCTATAATTTAGCAACATGAGTCAAAAATATAATTTATTAACTGTATTAGGTCCTACTGCTGGAGGTAAAACTTCGTTGGCTGCACATTTAGCTAATGCCTTTGATGGAGAAATAATTAGTGCTGACTCGCGCCAGGTTTATAGAGGAATGGATATCGGAACAGGAAAAGATATTGCAGATTATTCTGTTTCAGGAAATTCAATTCCATATCATTTGATTGATATTGTTGATGCTGGTTATAAATATAATGTTTATGAATATCAACGTGATTTTATTATCGTGTTTAACGATATTCATTCACGACATAAACTTCCGGTTCTTTGTGGTGGATCAGGTATGTATATCGAATCGATTCTTAAAGGCTATAGATTGATTAATGTTCCGGTAAATGAGGATTTACGTAAGGAACTTTTGGAGAAATCAGATGAAGAGCTAATTAAAATACTGGATTCAATAAAAAAGCTTCATAATAAAACGGATATTGATACACGAAAAAGGATGATCAGAGCAATAGAAATTGAAAGTTTTTATTCCATGAATCCTCCACCAAAAGATGATTTTCCTAAAATAAACTCACTCAATATAGGTTTAAAATTTGACCGTCAATCCCAACGACGGAGAATTACCCAACGACTAAAACAACGATTAGATGAAGGGTTGATTGATGAGGTAAAATCTTTGTTAACAAAAGGAATAACTGCTGAAGATATTCTTTATTATGGATTAGAGTATAAGTTTATTACCCAACATATTTTGGGTGAACTCTCATATGAAGATATGTTTGCAAAGCTAGAAACAGCTATACATCAGTTTGCAAAAAGACAGATGACATGGTTCAGAAAAATGGAGCGAGATGGTATAGAAATACATTGGCTCGATGGATATGCAAGTTTGCAAGAGAAAATGGATAGGGTAAAAAAACTTTTTAATGATTAATTTACCAGAAACCAATTATGTTGTATTAGCTTTATAAGGATAAAAGTCAAGATAATAACATTGATTAAAGTAAATGTGTAATTGTATTCTGTTCTGTACTTTTCAAAATTTCTCCTAAGAAGAATTCCAAAGTTTGGAAGAAATAATCCCAACAATAAAATAAGGAAAAGCAAATTGCTAATCTGATATTCAATATCGGCTGGGCCAAAAAACATAAATAGGTAGACAAATACGAGTAAAACCAGAAGGTATATCAAATAACTTATTTTGAGCAGCAGTGTTGATATTTTTCGCTTATGATTTATTAAAAACGGTTTAATAATTATAAAGGCAAGTAAATAAATAATCAGAAATACGATCATCAAAAGGAAATGAACGATATTCTGAACGGCTGTATTCATTTTTAATGATTCTTTAGTTTTTTAAATTTACTGGATTTTATTATGAAAAGCAAAAGACCGGTAAAAACCGGTCTTTTGTAATTTAATCCTCATCTTTTAACCATTGATCGAGCCAGCCAAAGAATTCGCGTTGCCATAAAATACCGTTTTGAGGTTGCAATACCCAGTGATTCTCATTATGAAAATGTAAATATTTGCTTGGTATTCCGCGTAGCTGAGCTGCATTAAATGCACTCATCCCTTGAGTAAAGGCAATTCTGAAATCCTGCTCACCATGAACAATCATAATAGGAGTGTCCCATTTATCAACAAACCGATGGGGTGAATTGTCGAATGAGTTTTTATTTGCTTGTTCCCAGTAAGGTCCGCCAAGATCCCAGTTTACAAAGAACATTTCTTCAGTTTCGAGATATTGGGCTTCGAGATTAAACATTCCATCATGAGCAATAAAAGCATCGAATCGTTTATTGTGGTTTCCAGCCAGCCAGAAAGCAGAAAAACCTCCATAGCTTGCACCAACGCAACCAAGGTTTTTGTTATCCACAAAAGGTTCGGCAGCAATTGCATCTATTGCGCTTAAGTAATCTTTCATGTTCTGGCCACCATAATCTTTACTAATCTGCTCGTTCCATTCAGAACCAAACGAAGGAACTCCTCTTCTGTTTGGAGCAACAACAATATAGTCATTTGCTGCCATCATTTGAAAATTCCATCGATATGAGAAAAACTGGCTTACCGATGATTGTGGTCCTCCCTGGCAATATAATATTGCAGGATATTTTTTATTCGGATCAAATTTGGGTGGATAAATTACCCAAACCAGCATTTGTTTGTTATCGGTGGTTTTAATCCAACGTTCTTCAACTTTACCAAAGCTTAGTTGATCCAACAGATTTTTATTAATAAATGAAAGTTGTGTTTCTTCTCCTGTTTCAGGATTTATACTATAAATTTCAGTTGGCATTGAGATAGATTGTTTTGCACCAATTAGGACATTCTTTAATGGTGTTACCGACTGATAATTATGATCGCCTTTTGTAACCTGCGTGATTTCTTTGGTTGCAATATTTAGCTTATATATCTGATATCTTGCCTGAAAATCACTATAAAAATAAATATATGCATTATCACTTGTCCATGCCAGGCTATGAGCATTCTGATCAAAATTTACAGAATAATCCTGAATTCCTTTTGTATCGATATCATAAATAAATATTCTGTTTTTATCTGCCTCGTAGCCATCTCTTTTCATGCTTTCCCAGGCAATTTTTTTGCCATCTGGGGAGTAAACAGGAGATACATCATAACCCATATGACCTTCAGAGATATTTGTCGTTTCTTTTGATTCAAGATTATAAATGAAAATATCAGAATTGGTAGAGAGAGAATATGCTTTGCCTACAAGTCGTTTTGTGGTATAAGCAATCGACTTGCCATCTGGGGACCAATTAATCTGTTCCATTCCGCCAGAAGGTTTGAGCGGACTATCAAAACGTTCGCCTTCCATTATGTCGACTATGTTTGAAAGAACAATACCATTATAATCAGCATAAAACACATGGCTATAGGTATAATCGCTCCATCGATCCCAATGTCGGTACATAAGATCTGTTTCAATTCGGGCATTTGCTTTTGGAAGATCAGGATAAATGTCGGTAACAGACTTATCAATTTTTATATCTTTTATAAACACAATTTTGGATTGGTCGGGTGAATATTTAAATCCATTTAAACCACCATCGATATTCGAAATTGGAACTCTGTTTTTGCCATCAGGATCCATTTCCCACATTTGAAGTGAACCACTTTCGGGACTTAAAAAACCGATTTTCTTACCATCAGGTCTCCATATATGACCAGATTCGCCTCCTTCGGTATTGGTAATATTTATTGCTTTACCGCCTTCCACAGGCATAGTAAATAATTCTCTGTTTCCTTTATTTTTTTCGATATCATAAAATGAAACACAAAATAAAATTGTTTTTTCATCGGGCGAAACTTGTACCTCGCTTACACGACCAAAAGCCCATAGAGCTTCTGGAGTCATAATGTCCGAAGTAAGTTTTATTTGATCAACTGGATTGTTTATTTCTGTTTTTACTTCTGTATCTTTCTTGCATGAAAATAACAGAGATATAAAAACAACAAAGAATAAAAGTTGAATCTTTTTCATAATGTTATTTGGTATTAGATGCATATTGTTCTTTAATTTTCTTTTCGAGTTCGTCTGCAAGTTCCGGATTGTCTTTTAATAATTGTTTAACAGCATCACGTCCTTGTCCTAGTTTTGTATCGCCATAACTAAACCATGACCCACTTTTCTTAATAACATTTAGTTCGGCTCCGATATCAATAATTTCGCCGATTTTTGAGATTCCTTCACCATACATGATATCAAATTCGGCTTTTTTAAATGGTGGTGCAAGTTTGTTTTTAACAATTTTTACTTTTGTGCGGTTACCCGAAATTTCTTCGCCATCTTTTATTTGTCCTATTCTTCTGATATCAATACGAATGGTCGCATAAAATTTCAGCGCATTACCACCTGTTGTTGTCTCAGGGCTACCAAACATCACACCAATTTTATCACGTAATTGGTTGATGAAAATGCAGCAAGTATTTGTTTTGTTAATGTTTGCAGTAAGCTTTCTTAGGGCCTGGGACATTAGACGAGCCTGCAATCCCATTTTTGAATCGCCCATTTCGCCTTCAATTTCGGCTTTTGGAGTTAATGCAGCTACCGAGTCGATAACAATTACATCAATTGCTCCTGAACGAATAAGATGATCGGTAATTTCAAGTGCTTGCTCACCATTGTCGGGTTGCGAAATAAGTAGGTTTTCAACATCAACACCTAGTTTTTCGGCATAAAAGCGGTCGAAAGCATGCTCAGCATCAATAATTGCTGCTATTCCACCTACTTTTTGTGCTTCTGCAATTACATGTATTGCAAGCGTTGTTTTTCCTGAAGATTCGGGTCCATAAATTTCTGTTACACGACCTCTTGGTAAACCACCGATTCCCAATGCTACATCAAGTGAAATAGAACCTGTTGAAATGGTTGGAACATCAGCTACAGCCTTATCACCCATTTTCATTATGGTTCCTTTGCCATAATCTTTATCAATTTTATCCAATGTTAATTGAAGTGCTTTAAGCTTTTCTGAGTTTACGCTTACTTCTTTTTTTGTTTTCTCTTTCTCCATGTTTATATTTATTAAATATTTAATTCTTTGTATATCTGATTTGTATGATCTTTTGTATCGACTTTTTCAATAATTTTTTCAATTTTCTGATCTTCGTTAATAATAAATGTTTTTCGTAATACTCCTTCGTAGGTTTTGCCATACATTTTCTTTTCGCCCCATGCATTGTAGGTTTTAAGAATTGTTTTTTCGGTATCCGAAATTAAATTGAAAGGAAGGTTGTATTTATCAGCAAATTTCTTGTGTGATATAACCGAATCGGGACTAATACCAATTATTTGAAATCCTTTTTTTATAAGTTCATCGAAATTATCTCGCAAATTGCATGCTTCGGCAGTACAACCTGGAGTATTGTCTTTAGGGTAAAAATAAACCACTACTTTTTTCCCTTTAAATTGTGCTAATGAAATGGGTTCGCTATTTTGGTTGATACCCTTAAAATTGGGGGCTATATCTCCTGTTTTAATGATTTTCATACGAAGTGTTTTAGTAACTTGTAAATTTAAAAAAAACCATTGATAAGACAGAATTTGTATTGATTCTTTATTAACAATTATTCTATGTTCAAATAGTAAATAAAAATTAAGAATTGATAATTATTTATTATAGTTAAGTGATGAAGTCTATTAAATTAAAAACATCAACGAAAAGAAGTGACAAATGCTTCCACCTAATATGAATAAGTGAAAGATTCCATGTCCGTAAGGAATTTTTTCTATGAGATAAAATATTACTCCACACATGTAAGATAAACAACCAGCCAATAAAAACCAAAGCGATGATGCAGGATAATGGTTAATGATTGGAACAATTGCAATAATCCCTGTCCATCCCATAATTACATATAACCAGGCTGAAATGCTACGATACTTGGGTGAATAAAACCAGACTTTAAAAATAACCCCTGCAATAGCCATACTCCAAACGAGTCCAAAGATTACCCATCCAAATGCACCCTTTATTCCTATCAGAGCGAATGGTGTATATGTTGCTGCAATTAAAACATAAATTGATGAATGGTCGAATCGGTTTAGCTTAAACTTAGTTTTTATATTTGTTACGCTATGAAACAGTGTAGATGCTGCATAAAGATTAATTAACCCGGCTCCAAATATACTGAAAGTTACAATATGCCATGCAGTGCCGTGGTATACAGCTTTTATAATTAGTAAAGTAGTACAAGCAAAAGCAAGGAGCAAACCAATACCATGGGAAGTGCTATTTATAATCTCTTCAGATTTCTTTTGTTTGTTAGTTTTTGATTTGATACCCATCTTTTTAAAAAAGGTTTTTATTTAATCATTACTATTCCAAAGATAGTACTTATTATGGATGATTCAGATTCAATAATTAAAATTGTAATCAACTAATTTATAATTTATTCTGATTATATAGTTCAAAATCAAAATATTATTATACCTTTGCGCCCTTATTAATTAGTGTTTATTGGGGGTGCTTTCTGGCTGTTGGCTTAGCTAGTGCGCCTAACAGCACAGAAAAACTTAAAAAATGAATAAATTTGAAGCGCTGGGTATCAACCAAGATATCCTGCAAGGCATTAATGATTTGGGCTTTGCCGAGCCCATGCCGGTCCAAACACAAGTAATTCCGGCCTTACTTGAAAAATCAAACGATATTGTTGCTTTAGCACAAACAGGAACAGGTAAAACTGCTGCTTTTGGATTACCAATTCTTCAGCTAATAAATACTGCTGATAAATTTCCACAAGCACTTATTTTGTCGCCTACACGTGAGTTATGTGTTCAGATTGCAAAAGATCTGATGGCTTATTCAAAGTATATGAAAGGTATAAAGATATTGCCCGTATATGGTGGAGCAAATATCGATGCCCAGATTCGTGGATTACGAATGGGAGTTCATATCATTGTTGCTACTCCGGGTCGAATTCTTGATTTAATTCATCGTCGTACTGCAGATATTACAGCTGTTAAAACGGTTGTACTTGATGAGGCTGATGAAATGCTGAACATGGGTTTTCGTGATGATTTGAATGAAATTCTTGAATCTGTTCCTACAGATCATAGAACTCTTCTTTTCTCGGCTACTATGCCAAGAGAGGTGGCTACAATAGCAAAAAAATATATGAGTAATCCAATTGAGATTACTGTCGGAAATAGAAATGAAGGTGCAGAAAATATCAAACATGCTTATTATTTGGTTCAAGCTCGCGACCGCTATTTAGCATTAAAGCGTATTGCCGATATGAACCCTGATATTTATGGAATCATATTTTGCCGTACTCGAATGGAAACTAAAGAAGTTGCCGAGTGGCTTATTAAAGATGGTTATAATGCCGATGCGTTGCATGGTGATTTATCGCAAGCTCAGCGTGACCAGGTGATGAATCGTTTCAGATCAAAAAATTTACAGATGCTTGTTGCTACCGATGTTGCTGCACGAGGACTCGATGTAAACGATTTAACTCATGTTATCAATTACAACCTACCTGATGATATGGAAGTATATACACACCGCAGTGGACGTACTGGTCGTGCAGGTAAAGCTGGTATTTCTATTGCTATTGTGCATATGAAAGAGAAATACAGAATTAAAGAAATTGAGAAAAAAATAAATAAGAAATTTGAAGTACTTGCTGTTCCAACAGGGAAGGAAATATGTAAAAAACAACTTTTTCATTTAATCGAAAAGATGGAAAAAGTTGAAGTTAATCATGAATTAATTGAAGAGTTTTTACCCGAAGTGAATAAGAAGCTTGAGTGGCTCGAACGAGATGATTTGATTAAACACTTTGTTTCTTTGGAGTTTAACCGTTTTTTAGAATACTATAAAAATGCAACTGATTTAAATGCTCCTGATGAAAAGTTCAGCGAATATAGAGACAGAGATAGAAATGGGGGCAGAGACAGAGGTAGACGAGGTGAAAGAAGCGAAAGAGGAGAAAGAGGAGAAAGAGGCGACAGAGGTGATAGAGGTGATAGCAGATCGAAAGATTTTAAACGCTTATTTGTAAATATTGGTAAAAATCAGGGTTTAAACCCACAAAGACTAATGGGATTGGTCAACGAAGCTACTCACGACAAAAATATTCCTATTGGCAGAATCGATATTTTGAAATCATTTTCATTCTTTGAGATTGACGAACAATACACAAATAAGGTGATTGAAGGATTAAATAGTGCTAATTTCGATGGTGTTAAAGTAAGTTCAGAAGTTGCCAACGAAAAACCTTCTGGTGATTCAGACCGAAGTGACAGAAAACCTTTTGGAAGAGAACGTTCGGAACGCAGATCATTTGATAGAGAAAGGCCTGAACGAAGATCATCTGACAGAGGTCATTCAGAGCGCAGATCGTCTGAAGGAGGAGATCGTCCATTAAGAAGAACTTCTGACCGAGAACGTCCAGAACAGAAATCTTCAGGAAGAGAGCGCCCTGAATGGAAACAATTCGATAGAGATACAACATCTAAAAGATCGGAATCATCAGGAAAACGTCCACGAACAAAAAGAAAATAAAAGACAGATCATAAAAAAGAGGCTATTTCAAAAAGCCTCTTTTTTTATTCATTGTCCTCATCGGCTTCTTCATCTACTGCCGAATTCAGTATTCTGTTATAACTGGTCGATCCTTCGACAACAATAACAATTTCGCCTTTAACAGCAGATTTACTATAATATTGGATTAATTCTTTTATGGTTCCTCGGATATTTTCTTCGTAAATTTTTGTCAGTTCGCGCGATACACATGCGCGTCGATCTTCGCCAAGCACTTCTGCAAATTGAGTCAATGTTTTTACTAATCGATAAGGAGATTCGTAAAATACCATTGTTTTTTCTTCATCTTTGAGTTCGGTTAATCTTTTTTGACGACCTTTTTTCTGAGGTAAAAATCCTTCGAACGAAAAACGATCATTAGGTAAAGCCGAATTAACAAGTGCAGGAACAAATGCTGTAGCTCCTGGTAAACATTCCACATCGACACCTGCTTCGATGCAAGCACGAGCAATTAGGAATCCGGGATCAGAAATTCCGGGAGTACCCGCATCAGTAACAACAGCAATCGACTCACCGGCCTTTATTCGCTCAACCAAATTCGGAACCGATTTATGCTCATTAAACTTATGATGTGCAATTACTGGTTTTTCTATAGCATAATGCTTAAGTAAAAAAATGGTTTTGCGGGTATCTTCGGCTAAAACCAGATCAACCTCCTTTAAAATACGAAGTGCTCGAAGTGTAATATCTTCGAGATTACCAATCGGGGTTGGAACTAAATATAACTTGCTCATTTATTTATTTCAATTTTTTAAAAAGGTTAGTATTTAGTACATTTCTATAACAAAATTAATACGTATTGCTTTGTGTATCTTTGAGACCCGAGAATTTTCGGGTTTGTGGCTTTGTGGCACTTGCCACTATGTCTGAAAGGCACAAAGTCTTCACAAAGCTCCCAATAAAAAGTCAATACAGCTAAATCAATTTGTATATTTTCTGCGAACCAGCTCAACCAGTCTTTCTACATTTGGATCTTCAAAATCCCAGCTAAAACTATCTTTTAAGTAGCTAACTGCATTATCGAAAGTATCGAAATTATTTAGCAATTGTATTGTTTCGCTGAACTGGTTTTTATCTCCATTAAAAAGTTCGCGGATAAACACAAACTTATCGTTTAATCCGATGGCTGTGTTTATATCTTTAATTGGTTTAGATTTTAACTTACTCGAAACATCTTTCTGATCAGGTTTTTCCTTTCCAATTGTATCGTGCTTGTAAGTTTTTGATTGAAACTTATCGGCCATAATTCCAGAAGAACCATCGTATTTCTTAGTTTTTACACTCTCTTTTTTGTTTTTTTCTTCTTTCTTTTCGATTACAATTACCGGATCAGGTTGTACTGTTTTTTCAGGAGTTTTATTTATTCTTTTTGGTTCTTCCTTCTGAACAACTTCTACAGCTCTTGGTTCATGCTGTTTTTCAGATGGTTTATGAATTGTTGATTTTTCTTCTTTTTGATATTCAGGTCGATAAATACCTTGTGCATTTAATCGTAATAATAAATCGTAAAGATTTCTTACTTTTGACAAAGCAAGGTCGATATCGATTTGATGAACCTGGTTCGGATTTTCGAACCGGCTTACAAAGGAGTAGATTTCCTGGATATCCTGAATAATGCTCTGATGAAGTTCTGTTTTGTTCATAATTGGTGTTGTTTTTGCAAAAATAACGATAAAAGTTAAGAAATTGATATACGATGTTTTTCGAAGGTACAAATAAAAAATCCAAAAACAGGGGATGGGTTGAAGTAATTTGCGGATCGATGTTCTCGGGTAAAACCGAAGAATTAATCCGCCGTTTACGCCGTGCAGAATACGCTAAACTTAAAGTTGAGATCTTTAAACCAATGATTGATACACGCTATTCTGATGAAAATGTTGTTTCGCACGATTCAACAACTATCCGTTCAACACCTGTTGAATCATCAGGGAATATTCTTTTGCTTACTGGCGATGTTGATGTGGTTGGTATTGACGAAGCACAGTTCTTTGATAAAAACCTTGTTAATGTTTGCAAACAACTTGCAAATAGCGGAATTCGTGTTATTGTTGCAGGTCTAGATATGGATTACCTTGGTAATCCTTTTGGTCCAATTCCTGCACTTATGGCCGAAGCCGAATATGTTACAAAAGTGCATGCCATTTGCATGCGTTGTGGAAATCTGGCTCATTATTCTTTTCGAATAGCAAAAAGCGACAAACTGGTTTTACTTGGAGAAAAAACAGAATACGAACCCTTGTGCAGAGTTTGCTTTAATGAAGCCATGACTGAGAAAAAAGAAGAGGATAATAAGTAAGTTTTCTTTAAGAAAAAAATCTAAGTCTTACTATACCGTTTAAATCATAATTAGGTTATTTAAATTTGTTTAACTTTATATAATTATCCAAATCCTAATTTATGAAACACCTATTTGTATTGTTGTTTTTAGTTATTTCCATTAATACCATTGGTCAGGAAACAAAAATAAAAACAAAACATCCTATTTATATTGGAATCGAAACAGGATTTAGTGCATCTCCCAATTTTTCGGAAAACGATAAAATGCTGCATGATTTGTTCGGATTAACTTTCAATTATTTCTATACCGAAAGCAGAAGTATTAAAATCAAAGTAAAATATATGTCTGTCGAAAAGAATGCAAGCTCATATTACCTGGAATATGGATATTATCAGAATTACGATTTTTCATATAAAGCAGATTTTATTGTTATACCAGCACTTTACAAATGGCAGTTTGGCAAAGGAAATGTTAAAGGATTTGTTCAGGGTGGTATATATTTAGGCTTAGAAATCGATTCTGAATACGAGGGATATCCTATGAATTATTCGAAAAACCCTATTGACTTTGGGTTTAGCCTTGGAACAGGCCTTCAGTTTCCAATTATTAGCGATAAATTATATGTTAATAGCGAAATTGAGGTTTATCAGGGATTGTTCAGCAGAATTCCTGATTCTGATGGATCAGAACAAAGTTTTTTTGAGGAAGCTTTAACAAACCTTACTTTTTCGATAGGATTGAGTTATAAGTTTTAATTTTTATACGAAAATGAGTTGAGCTTTTTGATCCAAAAAAACGATCTTTGTAATAAATAAAATAAAGTGAGCTATACTATACAGGAGATATCAAAAGTTTTAAATGCCAGGTTGGTTGGAAAAGCAACCCATAGTATTCAGCATTTATTAATTGATAGCAGAAACATTGTAGCATCTCCAAATACACTGTTTATTGCCATTCGTGGTGAAAGGCAGGATGGTCATAAATTTATTGATGATTTATACAAAAAAGGAATAGGCAATTTTGTTGTTGAAGTACTTCCTGAGAATTATAAAGATTATTCCGAAGCCTGTTTTCTAGTTGTTTTAAATACCGTTATGGCATTACATCAGTTGGCAGCATATCATCGCAATCAATTCTCATATCCGGTAATCGGTATAACCGGAAGCAATGGAAAAACCATAGTAAAAGAATGGTTTTATCATGCAATGCAAACGCAAAAGAACATTGTCAGAAGTCCTAAGAGTTTTAATTCGCAGGTTGGAGTGCCTCTCTCAGTTTGGTTAATGAATAGTACATATGATTTAGCAGTTTTCGAAGCAGGTATTTCAATGCCGGGCGAAATGGAAAAACTCGAAAAAATTATACAACCTACCATTGGTTTAATTACAAATATTGGCGAGTCGCATCAGGAAAATTTTACAAACTATAAGCAAAAAGCCTTCGAAAAACTAAAACTTTTTAAACATTCTCAATTATTAGTTTACTGTCGCGATAATGAATTGATCCACGAGGTGATTAAAAATGACCCTGAACTCTCTAATAAGAAATGCTATACATGGTCTGTAAAATCAGATGCTGATCTAAAAATCTATGCAAAAACTAAAAATCAACTGCATACAACTTTGCAAATCGAATTTGATAATCAAGCTGAAGAAATAACAATCCCTTTTACCGATAATGCTTCTATTGAGAACGCATCTCATGTAATTGCACTTATTAGCTCATTGGGTTACAAAATATCTGATTTCAAAAAACAGCTCGAATCAATACCTCCGATAGCAATGCGATTGGAACTAAAGACTGGCATTAATAGATGTACACTTATTAATGATAGTTACAATTCGGATCTTAATTCGCTTAACATTGCATTACATTACTTAGATCAACAAAATCAGCATAAAAGGAAAATTCTGTTCTTATCTGATATTTTACAAAGTGGTAAAGTTCAAAAGCAGTTATATGAGGATGTGTCGAACTTATTAAGCAAATATAACATTGATGAACTTATTGGAATAGGCACAGCAATCTCATCACAACAAAATATTTTTAATCTCGAAAAGAAATTCTATTCAACAACAAATAAATTTTTAGAAGAATTTGAACCAAAGAAATACTCAGACTCAGCGATACTTTTAAAAGGATCAAGGTCTTTTGAATTCGAAAAAATATCGTCGGTACTCGAAGAGAAAGTGCATAGAACAATTTTGGAAATTAACCTGAATGCCTTAGTAAATAATTTGAACTATTTTAAATCATTGTTAAAACCAGAAACCAAGATTATGGTAATGGTTAAGGCTCTTTCGTACGGGAGTGGAACACACGAAATAGCCAATATTTTACAGTATCAACGGGTCGATTATCTTGGTGTAGCATTTGCTGATGAGGGTGTGGCTCTTCGCGATGCAGGAATTAAACTCCCCATAATTGTTATGAATCCAGAACTTAATAGTTTCGAATTGATGATTCGTTATAAACTGGAACCTGAGATTTATAGTTTCCTGGTATTAAAACAATTTACTGATACAGCAATTGCTTTAGGTGTAAAAGAATACCCTATCCACATTAAAATAGATACAGGAATGCACCGGTTGGGTTTCATGGCCTCTGAATCTGAATCATTAATAAATGAATTAAAGAAAAATAAACTGGTTAAAGTAGCCTCTATCTTTTCGCATCTTGCTGCCAGCGACGAAGATATTCATGATCAATTTACCGAAGAACAAATTGAACAATTTAATGCAATTAGTAGAAAGATAATTGATCAACTTGGTTATTTTACAATACGACATATTCTTAATTCTGCGGGAATTGAACGATTTCCAAAAGGTCAGTTCGATATGGTTCGACTAGGAATTGGACTTTATGGCATTTCATCTTTAGCAAATACAAATCTGGCTAATGTAAGTACTTTTAAAAGTACAGTTATTCAGATAAAACAAGTAGCCAAGGATAATACAATTGGGTATAACCGAAAGGGAAAGGCAACAAAAGAAATGCATATTGCAATTATTCCTGTTGGATATGCCGATGGTTTAAATCGCCATTTAAGCAATGGCAAAGGCAAGCTTTACATTAATGGATATATTGTTCCTATTGTTGGAAATATTTGTATGGATATGTGTATTGCTGATATTACTGGTTGCATAATTAATGAAGGGGATGAAGTAATTATTTTTGGTAAAGAATTACCAGTTGCTGAAATGGCAAATATTTTGAAAACTATCCCTTATGAGATTTTTACAGGCATTTCTACCCGAGTTAAGCGAGTATATTTTCAGGAATAATATTTTCCACAAAATCATTTTTTTTAGAATTTTAATAAATTCGATTGTTAAAAACTCATCAGGTACTATTAAACCTGTAATTCCAAGCTATATTTGTTATTGAGATAACGTATTAATTCATTTTTTGTTTATCAAAATCATACAATTGCATGGGATGTGGGTTTTGAATCCAATAAAAAAATACGTTAATTTGTGCCTTTATTTGTTAGTACAATATGAGTATTACAAAGGCCACATATTACAAGCTTGCAATTATCCTGTTTTTGTTTGTTGTTATAGCTATAGTTAGTTCAAGTATAAGATTACGCCTTTTAGGAGCTAATGTTGATGAAAAGGAGATTGTAAAACCTTCCACTAAAAAAGAATTAGATAAAATTTTTTATCAGGAAAAAGCAGAAAAGGTTGATTCTGTTGTAAAATCAATTACAAGTAAAAACCATTTTAATGGAAATATCCTGGTAGCCTATAAAGGAAATATCATTTTTAAAGAATCATTTGGTTATGCTGATTTAAACAAAAAAGAAAAACTTACCACCGAATCTGTTTTTCAGCTTGCCTCTTTAAGCAAACAATTTACAGCAATGGCTATAATGATTCTTAAAGAACAAGGTAAAATAAGCTACGAGGATAGTGTTACAAAATATATCCCTGAGTTACCATACAAAGGAATTACTATTCGGATGCTGTTAAATCACACATCAGGATTACCAAACTACATGTGGCTTACCGAAAATTATTGGAAAGAGAAGCAAGCACCATACAATGAGGATATTATTGATATGCTTGAAGATTTGAAAACACCTCTGTATTTTACTTCAGGTCGTCGATTTGATTATTCGAACACTGGATATGTTCTTTTGGCTTCTATTGTTGAAAGAGTGTCACGTAAGCGTTTTTCTTCGTTTATGGAAGAAGAGATATTTATCCCTTTAGGAATGGAAAGTACCTTTGTTTATAGCAGTTCATTCAGAACCAGAAAAGATAAATTGAATGGATTTGGATATAGGGGTAAAAGATACAGAATTATTGATGAAACCATTAACGATGGAACTGTTGGCGATAAAGGAATTTACTCAACTCTTGATGATTTATTTAAATGGGATCAGGCCCTTTATGCAAATACTCTGGTATCTGAAGGAACTATGAACGAAGCACTGGCCGGGTTCAAATTGCGTAATAAATATGATATTCCTTATGGATTTGGATTTAGAGTAACCAAACGAAATGATAAAAAATTAGTTTATCATCATGGCCGATGGAATGGGTTTAGAACAAGCATTTATCGATTTGTTGAAGACAGCAATACAATAATTGTCTTAAATCATACATCTACATCATTGAATGGTACAATAATGAATAATATCGAAAAGGTTTTTAATGATTCAACTTCGACTGATCTTACACAAGATGTTATAGTTACAATTATTGACTCGGGACTGGAAAATGGTATAAAAAAATATTATAACTACAAATCATCTGGACAGGTTTTACTCGATACAATTAAACTAAACAAAGCTTCAGCGATATTGACAAATGGCAAAAACAGTGAACTAGCTGAGAAAATAAAATTGTTTAAATCAATGTATATTCAGGGAGAACTTGATACCAATTTTATGGATGAGAAATACTTTCTAAAGTCCCTTTCGCTGGCTAAATAAGAAAACAAATCTCAAATCAGCAAAAATATTTTCTAGGGTTAGAGCAAAAACCCGATTAAGAAAAACCTATAAATTCAAATCTTATTATCCGAGTTCGCTTATTCGCTCGAGGCCTTTAATGTCCAGAATTCTTATTTTTCGACCATCGAGTGTAATGATTTTTTCAGTAGCAAAAGTCGATAAGGTTCGTATTGCATTAGAGGTAGTCATGTTCGATAGGTTAGCAATATCCTCACGCGACAAGTATACTTTTATGGTAGATTTATCTTCTTCAAGTCCGTACGTATCTTTAAGAAAAATAAGCGATTCAGCAAGTCTTCCACGAATATGTTTTTGAGTAAGAGTTACCGTTCTGTTATTTGAAAAACCCAATTCTGATGCAAGCGAATGAATGATATTAAGCGAAAATTCTGAATTACTTTTTAATACCTTGTACAATGAATCTTTTTCAATTGTGCAAATTACGCTGTCTTCAATTGCTTCAGCTGATGCAATATAGTATTGTTCGGCAAATAATGCTCTGTATCCTATAAATCCAACTGGTTTAGCCATTCGAACTATCTGTTCACGTCCGCCAACGCCCTCTTTAAAGATTTTTACTTTCCCTTTCGAAAGGCAGATTAAACCAGAAGGTTTATCACCCTCTTTATAAATAATATCACCTTTTTTAAAGTGGGTACATGTACTGTTTCGTTTGAGTAATTCTTTTTCCTCAATATTTAGCACACTAAAAACAGACATTTGATTATCAATAATATTGTGGCTTTCAGAGATCATGAACTATAATTTTTTTGTAAAATATGTTGGAAAACATACAAATGTATATAATTCAATTAAAACAATAAAATTTTTTCCTTAAAATCGGAAAAAATTGATTTTACTGAATTCTGTTTGGTTTTTCTTAAAAGAAATTAACAATACTTGGCAACTAGAGGCATTCTTCGTCCAGCACCAAATGCTTTTGATGATATTCTCAATATTGGTGGTGCCTGATAACGTTTATATTCGTTACTATCTACTAATTTCATTATTCTTTCAACAAGGCTTTTTTCCCAACCATTAGATACAATTTCTTCAAGAGTTTTCTGAAGCTCGATATATTCAAATAATATTTTATCAAGTGTTTCATATTCGGGTAATGAGTCAGAGTCTTTCTGATCAGGTCTGAGTTCTGCCGATGGTGGTTTTTGTATTGAATTTTTTGGTATTATTTCCTTTTCGCGATTTATGTAATGGGCTAATTTATATACATCCGATTTGTAAACATCTCCTAAAACAGATATTCCTCCGGCCATATCACCATATAATGTGCTGTATCCAACGGCTGATTCGCTTTTATTTGATGTATTTATTAAGATATGACCAAATTTGTTCGATAGAGCCATTAAAATAGTACATCGTGCACGAGCTTGTATGTTTTCTTCTGTTATATCAGGATGAAGCCCTTTAAAAATTGTATTTAATGATTGCTCGATACTTTCAACAACGGGCTGAATATTAATAATATCGTAGCGAACACCAAGATTGTCTGCTAGTTTCGAAGCATCAGCAATGGAATGATCAGACGAATATTTTGATGGTAATAAAAGTACTCTCATGTTTTCCGGACCTAAAGCTTTCGAAGCAATTACAAGTGCAACAGCCGAATCAATGCCGCCTGACAAACCAAGTGTTGCTTTTGTAAGGTTCATTTTCTTAAAATAATCACGGGTGCCTAAAACTAATGCATCATGTATTTTTTCTATTACATCAGGATCTTCAGTCACAGTTTTCTTAAGTTTCCCCTTTTTTATATCGTCTAATTGATAATACCTGATATCTTCGGAAAAGAAATTAAGCTCATCAGCAATAGTTCCATCTGAATTTACTATTAACGAACCTCCATCAAAAACCAATTCGGTTTGCGCACCTACCTGATTTACATTTAAAATTGGCAGCTTGTACTTTTTGGCGTTACGAATGAAAATATTTTTTTTGCCCCAGATCTTACTGTACGAAAAAGGCGAAGCAGCTATATTTACAACAAAATCGGGTTTATGTTTAATAAGCTTTTCCATGGGTGTAACATTATAAAGCTGGTTTTTTGCAAATGGATTGCCTACCGGTTGTTCATCCCACAGATCTTCGCAAATTGTTAGGGCAATTTTTTTTCCCTTATATTCAACTACATTAAACTTATCGTTGGGCTCAAAATAGCGGTATTCATCAAAAATATCATAGGTAGGCAAAAGGGTTTTATGCTGCATAAATTTTATCTCAAGATTGCTTATGAACAATGCAGTGTTATAAAGTTTTTTCCCTTTTGGATTGAAATTTATAGTTGGTGATCCAATAATTACAGCAATATTCTTTGTATTTGCTGCAATTTCTTCAACAGACTCTTCGCATCGCTCAATAAAGGATTTTTTCTCCAGCAAATCCTGAGGTGGATATCCACATACCGACATCTCCGAAAAAATAATCAGGTCGACAAGATTGGTTTTTGCTTCTTCGATTTTTTCAAGAATTTTAGCAGTATTCTTCTCGAAATTTCCAATATGATAGTTTAACTGAGCAATTGCAATTTTCATAACCTAATTATTGTAAATGTTTTTTAAAACAAAATACCAATACGAATGGCAATATTGCTATTTGTTACCTTATTATTTGAATCGGTTGTAATATCTACAAATCCATTGGTATAGGTTAAGCCAAGTACAATAGCAGTATTCCCTCCAATGGAGTACTCTGTACCTAATCCAATGTAATATCCAAGGTTAAAAAGTTTGATCTCATCACTAATATTATCATTTTCGAGCTCATAACCTTCAACTTCTCCGGTGGCTTTAATATTTACACCTGCATTTATTCCAAGATGAGTGAAAAATGTAAAGTATCCAATTTCGTTGGTTTTTAGTTTTAAGCCAAATGGAATATTTATATATTGCAACTTGTATTCAAGAGTGCTTCCTGAAGGAACAGTATCAATCCCTCCATTTGTCTTTATTGGTTTTCCATCAACCAGATCATATTTTAAAAGCCCTCCGGTATTATCAATTGAAATCCCTGTCATAAATGCATAGTTTGGTGCAAAAAACTTATCTACATTTAATCCGATATTAACTCCAAGTTTAGATCCATCACTGTCTACATTTTTTAAATCGGGTGTCATCCACGAAAATTTTGGATCAACAAATACAGTAAATTTTGTATTTTGTGAGTACAAACTCTGTCCAACAGAAATTAAGAGTGTTAAAATTATTAAATACTTTTTCATACTTTTAGGCCTCAATATTTAGTTATTACAAAAATAATTAAAAAATCATAGTAATTGTATAGATATTTAGTGATTGTGAGCAAAATTAAAACCATTTTATTTTAGTTTAAAATTGAACCGAGTTATGAAGAATAATTTATTTCTATATTTTTTAAGCATAATTCTTCTGTTTACAGCATGCAGTAAGAAAGATAAATTTAAAGTTGATATTTCCGATTCCATTGTAAACATAGAAATTAAAAGACTCGACAAAGATTTATTTGAAATTGATTTCGACAATGCTGATAATTCAATTACTCAGCTTAAGGAAAAGTACGGTGATTTCTTTGTTTTATATAATCAGAGGGTTATATCTCTTGGATCACCAAACAGTCCTGCTTATTCTGATAATTTACTGGTTTTTTTAACTGATTATACTATTAATAGTATCTACGAACAAACAAAATTGGTTTTTCCTGATATAGACCAATTGGAGTCTGAAATTAATCGTGCGTTTATGTATTATAATTATCATTTTCCTAATCATAAAATACCAGCCGTTTATACGTTTATTGGAGGCTTTAACCAGTCGATAGTAGTTGCTGATAGCATTTTGGCCATTGGTTTAGATAAGTATTTTGGAACAGATTGTGAGTTTTATCAGCGTCTCGAAACAGCTAATTATTTAAGGCTAAATATGCATCCCGCTAAAATTCCCACCGATGCGTTAAAAGCATGGGCTTTAACTGAATTTGTTTATAACGATTCGGTTGATAATCTTGTAAATAATATGATTTATCAAGGTAAGATACAATATTTTCTTGATGCTGTTTTTTCTGATGCGCATGATACACTTAAATTTGGAATGACTACTTCGCAAATTGGCTGGTGTATGGCCAACGAAAAGCATATGTGGAACAGCCTTATTGATCAGAAACTGATTTTCTCGACTGATTATATGACAATTAATAAGTATATAAACCCGGCACCATTTACTTCTGGTTTTCCGCGTGAATCGCCCGGAAGAGCTGTGGTTTGGCTAGGATATAAAATTGTTAAGAAATATATGGATCGAAACCCCAAAGTCAATCTGGAGCAGCTAATGAATAATAATGAATATCAAAAAATATTATCCGAATCGAGGTATGAACCCTAGTTTAGGTGGAATGCTACCTAAATTGGTAGTTATGAGGATTTTTAAAGTAGAATTATTCCCTTTTAAAAAGTTGTGGATTTAATATAAATAATATGTAACAATTCAGATGAATTCTTATCTATTTTTGATTCAGTCTAAGTTTAAGTGTTTATTTTTTTCTAAGCTTTAAGAATATTCTTCCACAGTTTTTTTCAACCGCATAAAAGCAATGCTTTTTATATGATTTGTACAAGCAATTGAGCATCCACTGGTTATTTAAAAGAAAGAGTTTGTTTTTTAATAATTTCCTGATGAAAAACAATCGCCAGTTTTTTACTTCAAAAAAGATTTCTTCTTCAACAAAAAACTTTTTCTCAAAATATTCTTTTAGGCTTGTAGATGAAAAATGTTGATAATGTTTTTTTGAAACGGGTTTGTTTACATGAGGCACTGTAAGTAATAATAATCCATTACTATTTAATAATTCGTGTAAGGCATTCACAAAGTCATCGCATATTTCTATTGGGATATGTTCAAAAACTTCAATAAGGGTTAATACATCAAATTTATTCAGTATGTTATCATTGATGATATCAGCCATAATAAAATCATGTGTAGGGTTTAATCCCTTGGCCATATTAATTGCCCTTTGTGAATAATCTATACCGGTTACCTTTTTAGTAGGGTATTGTTCTGTAATTTCCTTTACTAATCGTCCATCACCAGCGCCAATATCAGCTAAAGAATTAAATTCTATTTTATCGAGTTTGGAAAAAAGAAATTCAATAGTACTTACATAATTGATTCCAAAACCTGAATAAACCGAAGTTGAAAAACCTCCTTTAAATTGGGGTACATAATGGTGTGGGAAACGATATTGTTCTTCCTGTACCGTTTGAGTTTCTGAAAACCTTTCTTCCATAAATTCACTTAAATTTTAAGTAATATTTTAATAAATTGTTAAAACTCTTCAATTTATCGAGTGTACATTTGTTTCAATTCACTTCACAAATCTAAAGTTCAAAGCGGCAATATAAACAATTATTAAATATCACAGGCTAAATCCAGAAATAATGATTCACAATGATTAATGAATTATATGAAAAATTAGTTGCTTGATTTATTCCAGAAATCACATCAATGAAAAGAAAACGTGTGAATAATGTAATTCTTTTCAAAAGTTATGCAACATATAAAATACTTGGGCGAATTACTTTTGTTGCAAACTAAAACTAAATTATTATGCCACTATTAACTATTTTAATTGTACTGATTATTGCAGGTGTTCTTCTATGGCTTGTTAATAATTACATTCCAATGGATGGGAAAATAAAAAAAATCTTAAATGTTGTTGTTGTGATTGTTGTAATCGTATGGCTACTAAAAATATTTGGGGTTTTAAGCTATCTTAAGGATTTACATGTGTAGACTTAATGAAAATTAAAGGATTACATTTCTAAAAATCCTATATTGATTTCTAACCATCGATTGAAAGTTAGTTTTTAATTGGGTAAATCATTTGCTTAATACCGTTTTAGCGTAAATGCAATACAATGAGGTGCAGCCTATATTGATAATTGTGTAAGCACAAACGGTATTTTATATTTCAATTAATATTGATGTAAAATATTTAACTTTGTAAGATGTGGTTTTCTAAATCAAAAGAAGAAGTCCTAAAAGAAATTAATGTTAACCCGGAGTCTGGTCTTTCAGAAGAAGATGCAAAAGCCAGATTAGCATTATATGGTGCAAACAAGTTGCTAGGAAAAAAGAAGAAGAATATTCTCCAATTGTTTGTTGCTCAACTTCAGGAATGGCTTATATATATCCTATTTGTGGCTGTAGTTATTACTCTGGTTATGGGTGAGTATATTGATGCAATAATCATTATACTTGTTATAATTACAAATGCTGTACTAGGAGTAATTCAGGAAGTTAAGGCAGGCAAAGCAATTGATGCACTCCAGAAAATGTCGTTTCCGAAAGCACTTGTACGAAGAAACAATGAAGTTAAAGAAGTGAATTCTCATGAAATTGTACTGGGTGATATTTTAATTCTTGATGCCGGAAGGTTTATTGCTGCTGATATTCGTTTAATTGAATCGGCAAATCTTCAGATCGAAGAATCTGCACTTACAGGTGAATCTGTACCTGCCGATAAAGATGCATCACTTCTTATTAGCGATCTTAAAACACCACTGGGAGATCGGGCAAACATTGCTTATATGTCAACTTTAGTAACCAGTGGAAGAGGAGTTGGAGTTGTGGTTGAAACGGGTATGAATACCGAAGTTGGTAAAATTGCAAATCTCATAAACACCGAAAAAAAGGCAAAAACTCCTCTTGAAATTCGTTTAGATCAGCTAGGAAAAACACTTGGTAAGTTTGCCATCGGAATATGTGTTGTTATTTTTATTATTGCCTTACTTCAAGGTCGTGATTTGGCCGAAATGTTTATTTTGTCAGTTTCTTTAGCTGTAGCAGCTATACCAGAAGGACTTGCAGCCATTGTAGCCGTTGTCCTTTCTATTGGTGTTACAAACATGTCGAAGAAAAAAGCGATCATAAAGAAATTACCCGCGGTTGAAACATTAGGATCTGTAAATATTATCTGCTCTGATAAAACAGGTACATTAACTCAAAATAAGATGACTGTTGAGGCCTATTTCAATCTGGATGGTGAAATAACTGTTGAGCGGAATAAGAATAATAGCGCTACAGAAGATGCAAAATTACTTGCTAAAGCCATGGTGCTTTGTTCCGATGCAACCTACGAAAATGGAAACGGCACAGGCGACCCAACAGAAATTGCACTGTTACTTTTTGGAGATGATTTGGAAATTGACAGAAAGAAAATTAATGCAGGGAATAAACGTGTTGGTGAGTTTTCTTTCGATTCGGATCGAAAATTAATGTCAACACTTAACGAAGAAGATGGAAAGCTTACCGTTTATACGAAAGGAGCAATTGCCAATCTAATCAAAATTTCAACTCATGTTTTAGAAAAGGGTAAAGTAGTTCCGATTACTGAAGCACACAAAAAGCAATACTTAAAGGCTGAAGAAAATATGTCGAACAAAGCGCTTCGTACACTTGGTGTTGCCTATAAACCAGTAAACGCTGTTGTTGAAACTTCTGAAATGGAGAAAGACCTTATCTTTGCAGGCTTTGTGGGAATGATTGACCCTCCTCGTCCAGAAGTAAAGGCGTCTATCGAATTAGCCAAAAACGCCGGAATTACATCTATAATGATTACAGGCGACCATAAAAATACAGCATTTGCTATTGCTTTTGAATTAGGAATAGCTAAAACCATTGATCAGGCAATTACAGGTCAGGAAATGGATGATTTGTCAGAAGAAGAATTTATTGAAAAAATTGAAGGATATCGTGTATTTGCTCGTGTTTCTCCTGAGCATAAAGTAAAAATTGTTCATGCGTTAAAGTCTCATGGACATATTGTATCCATGACCGGTGATGGAGTTAACGATGCGCCATCTCTAAATGCTGCCGATATTGGCGTGGCAATGGGAATTACCGGTACCGATGTTGCAAAAGGAGCCTCGGATATGATTCTTATGGATGACAATTTTGCAACTATTGTTTCTGCAATAGAACAAGGCAGAAATATTTACAACAACATTAAAAAATCGGTCATTTTTCTCCTTACTTGTAATTTGGGCGAAGTGATTACTCTGTTTATTACATTACTTATTGGTTTAGAAGCACCATTAATTGCAACTCAGCTTCTGTGGATTAATCTCCTAACCGATTCTTTTCCTGCAATTGCATTAGGAATGGATCCCGGAAACCCCGAAGTTATGAAAGAAAAACCACGTAACTCAAAAGAGAGTTTCTTTGCAGGAGGCGCTGGCCTTCATATTATTCTGGGTGGTTTCTTAATCGGAGCATTAACAATCGTAGCTTTCTGGTTTGGATATTATGAACATGGATACAGCCCTTTTGATCATTCAGCTCCGACAAATACAGTAGAATATGCCCGCACAATGGCTTTTATGACATTGGTTATGTGTCAGTTATTCTTCTCTTTAGCGGTTAGAAACAGTTCAAAATCAGTTTTTCAGATCGGGGTATTCTCTAATAAATACCTAATTGGAGCCATTTTGTTGGGTGTACTTCTTCAATTAATCGTAATTGGAATTCCGGTAATGCAAAGAGCGTTTCATTTGCAAATGCTTGATCTTGGTGGTTGGATAATTGCCATTTCATTAGGTTTAGTTCCACTATTGTTTAATGAGATTATCAAAATATTTATCCGAGCACGTTTAAAAAAGTAACTCTTAAAAAGAGTTGATACTGACATAAAACAATTTTACTCCCTGATTTTTTATTGGAGCATAAAAACCTGTGAATTATATAAGTAATTCATTGTTTTGTGTAATATTATCCTTCCATGTTTCATATACCTTCACCTCATCTTAATCTAAATTAGAACTATTTTGAAATTATTTTTCAAATACATGGTGAGTAACCGTTGTAAAATAGCGGTAAAAACCGAGTTGAGAAAACTCGGTTTGCATTTTGTTGTTGTTGATTTAGGCGAAGTTGAGATCATGGAAGATATTTCTATGGCACAACGAGAACAGCTTAAAAAAGCTTTATCCGAATCAGGTATCGAATTGATGGACGACAAAAAAGCTGTATTGATTGGAAAAATCAAAAATACAGTAATTGAGATGGTTCATTATCCCGGTGAGATAATTAAAAAGAAGTTTTCTGTCCATATTAGTGAAAAACTGAATTACGATTATACGTATTTATCTAATTTGTTTTCAGAAGTACAAGGAATGACTATTGCTCAATTCATTATTTCTCATAAGATTGAACGTATAAAAGAATTAATTATTTATGATGAACTAAGTATTACTGAAATTGCATATAAAATGAATTACAGTAGTGTTGCACATTTATCAAATCAATTTAAAAAAGAAACAGGACTTACTCCCTCTCATTTTAAAAATTTGAAGGACAAACAACGAACACCGATTGAAGATATTGGTAATCCAATTTAAGTTCGTCAGATTATTATAGTTTTAATTAAAAGTAATTTAACCTAAGGTGCATTAAAAGGAAAAGATGGGAACAATAAGAGCAGAGGAATTTCAATATGCAAGAAGTTTGATCGAAGCGAGTCTTAATCCACTGATGATAATAAGTACCGAAGGGAAAATCATGGATATTAATAAAGCATGGGCTAAAATTACAGGATTAACTCGCAAGGAACTTATAGGAATTGATTTTTTTGATTGTTTTTCAGAACCCCGAAAAGCACTTGGAGTATATCAAGAAGTTTTTGCTAAGGGATTTGTAATTGATTCTACTCTTATGCTTAGACAAAAGGCTGGTAAATTGACTGAAATACTATTCAATGGATCAGTTTATAAAGATGATAAAGGGATTGAAATAGGTGCAATTATAGTAGCAAAAGATATCGATGAGCAAAAATCGGCTATAGAGTTACGTATAGCCAATAAAGAACTTGCTTTTCAAAATTTAGAAAAAGAAAGGCGCGCAGCAGAGTTAAGCATCGCCAATAAAGAGCTTCTTTTCCAAAATCGAGAGAAAGAAAAACGCGCAGCAGAGTTGGTTATCGCTAACAACGAGCTCGCTTTTCAAAACTTAGAGAAAGAAAAAAGGGCAGCAGAATTGATTATTGCAAACAATGAACTTGCCTTCCAGAATAATGAAAAAGAGAAAAGGGCTGCAGAGCTAATTATAGCAAATAAAGAACTTGCTTTTCAAAACGCTGAAAAAGAAAAACGAGCTGCAGAATTAATTATTGCGAACAAAGAACTTCTGTTTCAAAATGTTGAGAAAGAAAAACGAGCTGCAGAACTTATTATAGCCAATAAAGAGCTTGCTTTTCAAAACAATGAGAAAGGAAAACGAGCAGCAGAACTTATCATTGCGAACAAAGAACTTCTGTTTCAAAATGTGGAGAAAGAAAAGCGAGCAGTAGAGCTGGCTATAGCTAATAAAGAACTTGCTTTCCAAAACAATGAGAAAGAAAAACGAGCAGCAGAGCTAATTATTGCCAATAAAGAACTTGCATTCCAAAACAGAGAAAAAGAAAAGCGAGCAGTGGAATTAAGAATTGCAAACTACGCCCGAAGTCTTATTGAAGCCAGTCTTGATCCATTGTTTACAATTAACCTGGATGGAAGAATTACTGATATGAATAAGGCTTCAGTAAACATATTAAGATTATCACGTGAAAAAATTATTAACACTAATTTTTTCGATTATTTTACCGACCCTAAAAAAGCTCGTAAATTCCATAAAGAAGTCTTTGCAAAAGGGTTTGTGGCTGATTATACATTAACAATTAAAGACATTAATCTTACTGATGTTCTGTTTAATGGATCGGTTTATAAGGACGATGAAGGCAATGTACTTGGAGCAGTAGTAGTTGCTCGTGATATTACCGAACAAAAACGAATAGAAACTGAATTGATTGAAGCAAAGACATTTGCTGAGTTGGCTACATTTTTTGCAGAAGAGGCTAAAATTAAAGCTGAAAAATCTACTCACATTGCTGAAGTTGCAGTGAAAGCAAAACAGCAATTTCTATCGAATATGAGCCACGAAATCCGAACACCAATGAATGCAATTATTGGTTTTACTAAGGTAATGCTGAAAACAGATTTAACTGCAAAACAAAAGGAATACTTAGATGCAATAAAAATGAGTGGCGATGCATTAATCGTTCTCATTAACGATATACTCGATTTGGCAAAAGTAGATGCCGGTAAAATGACATTTGAAAAAATCCCTTTCAAAATGCACCTTTCCATATCAGCTTTGCTTCATTTATTCGAAACAAAAATTCAGGAAAAAAATTTAACATTAGTTAAAGAATACGACAAAAATATTCCGAATTTACTGGTTGGAGACCCTGTTCGGTTGCATCAAATTATTATAAACCTTGTAAGTAATGCGGTTAAGTTTTCAACAAAAGGTAAAATAATAGTAAGTGTTCATCTTCTTAGTGAAGATAAAAAGAGCGTAAAAATTCAATTTGCAGTTAGTGATACCGGAATAGGGATATCAGATGATAAAAAAGAAACGATTTTTGAAAATTTTCAGCAGGCTACTAGTGGCACTTCAAGGCTATTTGGTGGAACCGGTCTAGGTCTTGCTATTGTTAAGCATTTAGTTGAAGCACAAGGAGGTTCAATAACCGTAAAAAGTAAAATTGATGTGGGTTCTACGTTTAGTTTTACATTAAGTTTTCAGAAAACAACTGCACATGAAGAATTAGAACAAGGAACAGAGGAACTTGATATAAAAATTAAAAACATAAAAGTATTAGTGGTTGAAGATATTCCTCTTAATCAATTGCTTATGAAAACACTATTAGATGATTTTGGATTTGCATGTGAAATTGCTGCTAATGGTAAAATAGCTATCGAAAAGATGAGTATTAATTCGTTCGATATTATACTTATGGACTTACAAATGCCTGAGATGAATGGATTTGAAGCCACTGAATACATTCGAAATAAAATGAAATCTAAAATTCCTATAATTGCCTTAACTGCTGATGTAACCACCGTGGATTTAGCTAAATGCAAAGCAGTAGGTATGAATGATTACATTGCAAAGCCGGTTGATGAAAGATTGCTATACAGTAAAATAATAGCATTAATTAAAAACCCTCAGAAAATTAAATCTACTGATGCTAAAGGAAAAAGAAAGAGCATAAGTAAAGCAGAAAGTAAAAAAGAAAAAAGTATTAACTTGGATTATTTGATTAAACATACAAAATCTAATAATCAATTGATTATGGATATGATTTCGCTTTATCTGGAACAAACTCCACCTTTAATCAACACAATGCAAAAGAGTTTAAAGAATAAGGATTGGAAGTTATTGTACTCAGCAGTTCATAAATTAATTCCTTCATTTGTAAT
>JAIFLC010000068.1 GCA_020049295.1 Bacteroidota bacterium | reverse complement strand
GGATATTAATTAATATCCATCATCTTAGTTGTTAACCAATTCCACTTCATAACGATTTAATTATATGATACATAGAAAGATTTTTTTATTGATTGCAATTTTTATAAGTATTCAATCTGTAATTAAACTAAATGCACAATCGTGTTATGAATTAGTGTGGAGTGATGAATTTAATTACAATGGTTTACCTGATTCAACAAACTGGTATTTTGAAGAAGGAGGCACCGGATGGGGGAATAATGAGTTACAATATTACACTTCAAAGCGTATTGAAAATGCCCATGTTGAAGATGGATTTTTAACTATCGAAGCCAGAAAAGAAGCATATGGAGGAAAACAATATACTTCGGCGAGGTTAATCACTTATCAAACTGGGCATTCATGGAAATATGGCAAAATTGAAGCACGAATAAAATTGCCTTATGGTCAGGGCATATGGCCTGCTTTTTGGATGCTTGGTAACGGAATTCTCGAAGGAACTCCATGGCCAGGTTGTGGAGAAATTGACATAATGGAAATGATTGGTGGAGGGGAAGGCAGAGACGATAAAATTTATGGAACCATGCATTATGACGATAATGGGCATGCAGAATATGGAGGTAGCTATCAGTTGTCCACTGGAATTTTTGCTGATGAATTTCATGTATTTACACTTGAATGGACTGAAACTCAATTAATGTGGTTTGTAGATGGTATCAAATATCATGAAGCAAGTATAACACCAAGTTACCTTTCTGAACTGCATAAAGAATTTTTTATTCTGTTAAATATTGCTGTAGGAGGCGATTGGCCTGGTTACCCGGATGCAACAACGATCTTTCCTCAAAAAATGATAGTTGATTATGTTAGGGTGTATCAGCAAAATAATTTGCCAGAAATTACTGGTCCTACAATAGTAAACAAGAATCAAAAAAATACTCTTTTCAAAACTGTAGAATCAAATGATTTTACCTATAATTGGATTGTACCTAACGATGCTATAATTCAAGCCGGGCAGGGTACTAATGAAATAACTGTTACATGGGGATGTAACCCAGGTAATGTTACTTGTGAAGTAACGGGTAATTGCAATACATTTAATTTAACCTTAGCTGTTACCACAGAAAAAATTGAAATATCAGGAAGTGAACTTGTTATGGAGTTTTCTGATAATATTAAATATAAACTACCAGAATTAAACTCAACAACCTATCTGTGGGAAGCTCCAGAAGATGCAACATTTTCGGGTGATACAGATACGAATATAGTATTTGTTAATTGGGGTAATACATCGGGATATATTAAAGTAGAAATAAACAATAACTGTGGAATTGAGCATGATTCGATACTGGTAGATGTTGTTGAACAACGTCCTTACCCAGATCCAAATTCCAAACATACAATACCTGGAACTATTGAATCAACAGATTATGACTCTGGTGGTGAAGGTATTTCATATCATGATAATGACCCTGAAAATCAAGGCCCTGGAGTACGTCAAAATGAAGGTGTTGACACAGAATATAATGATGGAGGAAGTAATATTGGTTGGATTGAAGCTGGAGAATGGGTTGAATATACTGTTAATGTTGAAAAATTTGATGCATATAACATAGAACTTCGTGTAGCCTCACTAAATGGTGGTGGGCGAATGAAAATATTATTTAACGATGTTGATAAAACTGGGGCTATTACAATACCATCAACTGGTTCGTGGACTTCATTTACATCAATCAATAAAAATAATATCGAATTAACTACTACTGATACTATATTGAAATTGCAATTTGAAATTGGAAACTTTAATATTAGCAGACTTACAATTAGTAGTGCAACAAGTAATAAAACAATACTTAGTGATGAATATGGCAAATTGAAATTATTTCCTAATCCTTCAAAAGATTTATTATATGTATCTAACCTAACTAAAGATGCAAACTATCAAATAATTAATTTATTGGGACAAACAGTTAAAACAGGAGTAATTCATATTGAAGGTTTTATTGATATTGAAAACTTAAGTGATGGACATTATTTCTTAAAATTGAAAAATGGAAATCTAAATCAAACTTTAAAATTTATTAAAACTAATTCAAATAAAAAATGAAATTAAGAAGTCCTTTTGCTTTTGTCATTGGATTAATACTTCTAATTTCTTGCCAGCATAATAAGATTAATAAAACCATGAATAATGCTAATAATAAGGCAGATTCACTAATTAATTTAATGACCCTGGAAGAAAAGATAGGTCAGATGAATCAACTTATGAATTTTGTTGATACACTTCCTATCGAATCAAAATTTTACAATTTAATAAAAGAGGGAAAAATCGGATCCGTTTTAAACTCATTCTCACCCGAAATGACAAGGGAAATGCAACGCATTGCGGTTGAAGAAAGCAGATTGGGAATTCCTCTTTTAGTTGGACGCGATGTAATTCATGGATATCGTACTATCTTCCCTGTTAATATTGGTTTAGCAGCAACATTTAATCCTGATCTGGTTAAAGAGTGTGCTAAAATTGCTGCTGCAGAGGCAAGGTCAGAAGGGATAAACTGGACATTTGCTCCCATGATGGATATATCAAGAGATCCTCGCTGGGGAAGAATGGCTGAAAGCTCTGGTGAAGATCCCTACTTGACTGAACAAATGGCTATGGCCAATATAAAAGGATTTCAAGGAGAAAACCTCTCAAATAAAAACAGCATTGCTGCAACAGCAAAACATTATGTTGGCTATGGAGCTGCAATTGGAGGGCGCGATTATAATACAACTCTTATTCCAGAAACCGAATTAAGAAATGTTTATCTACGTCCGTTTAAAGTTGCAGTAGAAGCAAATGTGGCTACTGTTATGTCTGGTTTTAATGAGTTGAATGGAGTTCCGACAAGCGGAAATGAATATACAATAAAAGAAATTCTAAAGGAAGAATGGAACTTTAATGGTTTCGTGGTGAGCGATTGGGCATCTATTAAAAATCTGGCCATTCATGGATATGCAAAGGACAGTTTAGATGCAACATATAAAGCTTTAAGAGCTGGTGTAGATATGGATATGTGCAGTTCACATTACATTGAAAACTTAAAAAGCCTGATCAATAATGGAACCATAACCCAGAACCAAATTGATGATGCTGTAAAACGAATACTCAAAATAAAATTTGAGCTTGGCCTGTTTGAGAATCCTTACGCAACTAAAGAAAGTACCCTTTTAACAGAATATTCAAAAGACATTGCCACAAAAGCTGTAATACAAAGTACTGTATTGCTTCAGAATAAAAACAAAGTATTACCCTTATCAAAAGATATTAAAAAAGTTGCAGTAATTGGACCATTAGCCGATGCACCCTACGAGCAAATGGGAACCTGGGTATTTGATGGGAAAGAAGAAAACACCATAACGCCATTAAAGGCAATAGAAGAGTTTCTGGGTGCAGAAAAAGTAAATTATGCTCCAGGTCTAAAAATCAGCAGAACTCAAAATAAAAATGGATTTTCCGAAGCGATAAAGGCAGCAAAAAACTCTGATGTTGTGCTTTTGTTTATGGGCGATGAATCCATATTAACCGGAGAGGCTCATTGCAGGGCTAAACTTACGCTTCCCGGATATCAAAACGAATTAATTGAGGAAATTAGCAAACTTGGAAAACCTACCGTTCTGGTTATTATGACCGGAGTAATTCTTATGGTTGAGCCCTATCTCAACCAGGTTGATGCATTATTTTATGGCTGGCATCCGGGCACCATGGGTGGATCAGGCTATGTTGATTTATTATTCGGCATCGAACCTCCATCAGGAAAATTACCCATGACATTTCCTCGTACCGAAGGACAAATTCCAATTTACTACAACCATAATAACACTGGGCATCCTGCTTCAGATGAATCATGGATTAGGATGTATGATATTCCGGAAAAAGCCTGGCAAACCTCTTTAGGTAACACAAATCATTATCTCGATTATGGATTTGAGCCCTTATTTGAATTTGGTTTTGGATTGTCGTACACCAAATTCAACTATTCTGAAATAAAACTTTCAAAAGATATTCTTTCAATGAATGATTCATTGATTGTAACGGCAAAAATAAAAAACACAGGTGATTTTGTGGCTGAAGATGTTGCCCAACTATATGTTCGCGATTTGGTTGGAAGCATCGTGCGTCCTGTTAAGGAACTCAAGCGTTTTCAACGGATTAAGCTTAACCCTGGCGAGGAAAAAATAATTGAGTTTGTATTATTCCCAAAAGACCTTGAATTTCATAACGGAAAAGAATGGGTTATTGAGCCTGGTGATTTTCATATTTGGATTGGGAATAGCTCAAAAGCATCATTAATGTCAAAATTTGAATTAATACAATAACTAAAAATCAGAAAATGAATAAAGCATATGTAATTCGGGTAGCGTTTATTGTCGCTTTGGGTGGATTTTTAATGGGCTTTGATGCATCTGTTATTTCCGGGGTTGTTCGTTTTATTGAACCTTATTTTGAATTATCAAAAATACAATTGGGTTGGGCTGTTGCATGTTTAACATTAACCGCAACCCTTACCATGTTTGTAGCGGGTCCGATTAGCGATCGAATTGGAAGAAAAAAAATACTAACCTATGCTGCAATACTATATGCAATATCTGCACTTACATCAGCTATGGCAACAGAATTCTGGTTCTTTATAATTGCACGAATGATTGGTGGCATTGGCGTTGGAATATCATTAATTATTGCACCAATGTATATTGCAGAAATATCTCCACCAAAAATCAGAGGGAGATTGGTTTCATTCAATCAATTAAACATTGTTATTGGGATATCTGCAGCTTTCTTTTCAAATTATATTATTCTAAAACTAACCAATTCGGATTCATTGTGGGTTAAAACCATGCAGATAGATACTCAGGCGTGGCGATATATGCTTGGTGTGGAATTTATACCCGCATTATTTTATTTTATATGCTTGTTTTTTGTACCCCGAAGCCCACGCTGGTTAGCGCTAAAAGGATTCGATGACAAAGCTTTAGTGATAATGAAGAAAACCAGTGGCGAAGAAATAGCGTTGCAGGAGTTCAAAGCCATAAAAGAAAGCATAAAAAATGATTCAAATAAAGAAAAGGCTCATATAAAAGAACTGTTTAAACCAGCTATGAAACTGGTAATGATTATCGGAATTGTTATTGCAATTACGCAACAAATAACCGGAATAAATGCAGTATTTTTTTATGCTCCGATGATATTTGAACAATCGGGTGTTGGTTTGGATGCTTCATTCTCGCAGGCAATTCTGGTTGGATTAACCAATCTTGTTTTTACCATTGTTGCAATCTGGCTCATCGATAAACTAGGCAGAAAACCATTACTTATGATTGGGATTTCAGGAATCATCGTTTCTATGTTCGTAATCGGAATGGCTTTCAAAACAGCTAATTATAGCCTTACTACCGAAAAAATAAACAAGCTTACCGAAGTAATTAATAACGACAAACTAACACAGTTCGAAAACAAACAATTTGAAAGTGATCTTGAGTTTAGAAAGGAAATCCGAACTGTATTCGGCAACGAACTAAATAAAGAGCAAGAAACCATTTTGATGACCAATGCGATTGATATCAATCCAATGCTGGTTTTATTCGGAATAATTGGTTTTGTTGCCTCCTTTGCCTGTTCGTTAGGGCCAGTAATGTGGGTTTTATTTTCCGAATTATTTCCTAATCGGCTTCGTGGTCTGGCCATATCATTTGCAGGCACCATTAATTCGGCATTTAGCTTTTTAGTTCAGTTAGTATTTCCCTGGGAGCTTGCCAACATTGGTAATTCAACTACCTTCTTTATTTATGGTGCATTTGCATTGGTAGGCCTTGTTTTGTTACATAAATATTTGCCCGAAACCAAAGGGAAATCACTTGAGGAATTGGAAAAGATTTTAATAAAAAGTTAATCATTAGAGATATGTTAAGATATTTACTTTTACTTACAACTATTGGCTTTTTTGGTTGCGTTAATTCAGAAAATGAAAAAACCGCTAAATCAGAATTGAATCCTATTAAAGTTGAATTAGTTCAGGAGAATGGAAATTACAAACTTTTGCGCGACGGAAAACCATATTTTATAATAGGTGCAGGAACTGAAATTGAGAAAATACCTATTTTGGCTGAAAATGGCGCTAACTCTTGCAGAGCCTGGAGTACCATTACCGACAAATATACAGCTGATGAATTTCTTGATCTTGCGTTAAAATATAATCTTACGGTTACCTTAGGTTTAGATCTTAAAAAAGAAAGACAAGGCTTTGATTACAACGATACCATTGCAGTAAAAAAACAATTTGAATACTTAAAAGGTGAAGTATTGAAGTACAAAGATCATCCTGCATTACTTGTATGGGGGCTTGGAAACGAATTAAATCTAAATTACTCCAATCCAAAAGTTTGGGATGCAGTAAATCAAATTGCAAAAATGATTAAGGAGATTGATCCAAACCATCCTACCACAACAATGTTAGCTGGCATTAAAAAATTCGATGTTGAAGAAATTGCGAAACGTTGTCCCGACCTTGATTTTTTAAGTATTCAGATGTATGGCGACTTACCAAACCTACAGGCAAGAATAAAAGAGAGCGGATATGAAGGGCCATATATTGTTTCGGAATGGGGCGCAACAGGACATTGGGAAACTGCAACAACATCGTGGAAGGCCCCGATTGAGCAAACAAGCAAAGAGAAAGCAGAATCCTACATTCACAGATACAGGGCTGCTATCGAATCAGACTCAGTACATTGTTTAGGCTCCTATGTTTTTTACTGGGGACAGAAACAAGAGCGAACACCAACCTGGTATGGTTTATTTACCGAAGATGAAAATCCAACTGAAACGATTGATGCGATGCATTATATCTGGAAAGGGGTATGGCCCGAAAACAGAGCACCAAGGCTGGACTCCATGCGTTTAAATGGAAACTTTGGTTATGAAAGTATTATCCTAAAAAAGGCACAACCCTATTCTGCACAAGTATTTATTCATAATTATGAAAACGATTCGCTTACCTATAAATGGGAGATTTTAAAGGAAAGTACAGACCTCGGTGTGGGAGGTGATTATGAAAGAAGGCCGGAAAGCTTATCGAACCTGATAACAAAGAATAACAACGACATAATTGAGATCAAAACACCCGACAATGAAGGTGCGTATCGATTATTTGTTTATATTACTGATAATAAAAACAAGGTGGCAACAGCCAATATTCCGTTCTTTGTTAAATAAAACCAGATCAAAAATTCTGAGTGATTTCAGAATTATTTTTATGCTTTTGAGATTATGAAAAAGAAAGATATATATATCGGAAATACCTTACTAAAATCTCCCAAAAAAGAAGTGGAAGGTCGTTTTGTTGAGATCGAAGGAGAAAAGTATTATAAAATCTCCAATTTTGATCAGATGCCTGATTTCTTTGTAAGTGTAATCAGCAATTCGAACCATTGGATGTTTATCTCAAGTAACGGTGCATTAAGCGCTGGCAGAAAGAGCAGAGATAATGCCATATTCCCCTACTATACTGTTGATAAAATACACGACTACAAAGGAAAAACCGGAAGCAGCACTTACATCCTTG
>JAIFLC010000057.1 GCA_020049295.1 Bacteroidota bacterium | reverse complement strand
TTAACATTAATGTTGTTAACCCTGCTTACCTGAGTTACAAATGGTATGATTCAGGGCACGCTTATTTAATGGATGGTACAAAATACACCTTTAGCAGCATTACCACTGGTAATACTGTTTACGTTAAGAGTCTCGATCTGAACGGTTGTTTAAGCGATTACCTGGAGCAGAAAATTATCGTTGATAACGTTCAGGCAAGCTTCACCACGGACATAACTACTGTTACAATTGGAGACGCGATTAGGTTTACCAACACAAGTGTTAATGCCAGCAGTTATTCCTGGAACTTCTTTGAGGGCGATATTATAACTGAACACAGCCCGGTACATTATTACAACACGCTTGGTGTTAATTCCAAAAAATTCAGTGTTCAGTTGAATGTAAAAAGTCCGGGGGGGTGCAGTGATTCTGTTTTGAAAGATGAGATAATCACTGTGGTTAATGATGTTACCGGCATCGAGAAAAATAAGGAAGTTACATTCTCCTACTATCCTAATCCGGTAAGCGAAAAGCTTTCACTTACAAGCAACGAAAGAATAAAAACCGTTAAGATTTTCAATATTTCCGGTAAGATGATCGAGTCTCTTATTTTTGACAGCGAGGCTGTCACAATTGATTTCAGCTCGCTGAAATCAGATATTTATATTTTGGAAATCAACGGCTTCAGAGATTCAAAGAAAAATATTAAAATCATAAAAAAATGAAACCGTTAAAATTCCGCATTGTGCTTTTTATTTTGGCCGGTCAGTTTTTTTTCTCATCATGCGATAATCGGGAAGATTACTTTATTGATGTTAACAAATCCCCTACTCTCTCGCTAATTAAAAACGGGGTTACACTTGATGGAAACTCTCTTTCGGATTCTCTCAAGATCGGGGTTCCCTTATCCTTAAAATATATTATCCAGGATGAAGAGAAGATAATATTACAAGTCTCTCAGGAGCAATCAAGAAGTACTTTTGAAGTTGGTACTGAATTAATTCGCTTCACAGGATCGACTGAAGGACAAAATGTCTTTAGCCTGAGCGCCAAAGATTCTTTTAATGAAGAAGCAAAGTTTTCTATAACCTTTACCGTTTTTCGAAATATAGCACCGATAGCACAATTTGCCGTTAAGAAAATTGGTGTTTCAAGCCCATACGAATATGAAGTGGATGCTTCGGCATCTTATGATAAGGATGCAAGATTTAACGGAAAAATTACAGAGTATGAGTACACTCTTGCAAATTATAAGTTTAGTTCTCCGCTGAGTAAGGTCCGATATGTTTTTGGAAGTGCTGGTCAGAAACAGATTCGGGTCCGAGTGAAAGATAATACAGGCGATTGGTCAACTCAAGCTTCTGAGTATGTTGTTTTAAATTGAGGATGGGGTGGAAGGCTTTATGCAAATGCATATATCATCAAGTCGAACAGATTTTAATGTTTGCGTAATGTGCCTTCCAGCAGATTGGACGGTTAAAACTAGGATAATAGATTGCTTTTTTAAAAGGAAGTTCATTACTTGTTATAATGGAATTGTCATATAAGTCTCTAAATCAGGTTATCTTCAATTATTTTAAGGAAAGAACTTTTATATGTTTCGCCAATTGAAACTTTATGAGTCCCCAAGGTGACATGGTTATTCTCAATTTTCTCAATTTTTTTGATGTTAATTGCTGAAGAATTATGAATCCTGACAAATTGATTTTTTGGTAGTTTACCTAATAACTCTGAGAAAGTAATTCGTGTTGTATGGGATCCTTTTGTTGTAACAAATTCCAGATAGTTTCCGCATCCTTTTAAGAGTAAAATATCATTATAAAGAACCTTTATAATTTTACTTCCATCTTTTATAAAAATGAATGCCTCGCTATCATTATTCTGCAAACTATTCTTAACAGCTTTTTCGACACGGTTAAATGCAATGCGAAAGCTATCAAAATCAAACGGTTTTAGAAGATAACCCAAAGCTTCAAACTGGTAACTTTCAACTGCATGACTTTCATAAGCGGTTGTAAATATGACATAAGGTTTAACCCTAAGCTGTTTCAGTAATTCCATACCAGAAATTTCAGGCATATTGATATCGAGAAAGATCAGATCAACTGGATTATTACGCAAGAAATCAAGAGCTGTTATTGGATTGTGAAAACTACCAACCAGATTCAATCCTTCCACTTTCGAAGCATGCATTTTAATCACCTCAATAGCTTGCGGTTCATCGTCAATTGCAATAGCGGTAATCATTTTATATTTTAATTTTCATATTTACACTAAATGCAAATCCTTCATCTTTTATGCTTAAGGTATGCCTATTCGGATATATTAGTGCAAGTCTGGATTTTACATTTTTGATGCCTATTCCAAATCCTTGTTCTGTTAATTCAGTTCTTCTTATTTTACTAATAGAATTGTTACAGGTAAAGAAAATGGTTCCGTCATTACAATCTATATTCATATTAATCATTGACGCTTCTCCTGGGTGGATACCATGTTTAAAAGCATTCTCAACAAATGGCATTATAAGCATTGGGGCAATAAAATTTCCTTCAAGATTTTTAAAGCTTAGTTCAACCTTTTGTTCCGATGAGCATCTGGCAACTTGAATGTCAATAAAGTCTTTAATGTAATCTACTTCCTTCTCTAACGGGATAAAATCTTTTTTAATATCATTCAACATGTACCGGATCAGATTAGATAGTTTAATTATATTTCCTGCAGTATTTTCTGCATTCTCTTTTAATGCAAAGCTATAAATTGTATTAAGTGAGTTAAATAAAAAATGGGGATTCACCTGAGATTTCAATTGTTGTAATTCAATCTCATTTTTTGTTAACAAGTATTTCTGCTCCAGGAACTGGTGTTTAACAAAAGCATAGAGGGAACCAAATGTCAAAATTGTAACACTAACAGCCACGATTGTAATAAATTGCAAATTGGAAACAGCTGCAAGTGTACTACAATAAATGGAAAATTCTAAAAGTGTGATTAAAACGAAATTATTTAATTTTTTAAACTTCAAGTAGATAAGAGAAGTGTAAAATGAATGGAAATAAAATAATATAATGCTTCCAATAAGTGTAATATCTAGGAAGATTCCTGCAAAATATGATGAAATAAATAATACCAAGATAAGTACACTATGAATAGTAAGTTCAGTACGATTTTCTTTGAAAATTAGCTTACCAATGATATTGAAATTATCTCTCGCTTTCGAAGCCAGAACTCCATACATAAATGAAATGGCAAACAACGATAGCATAAAATAAAAGTTTACCTCATAAAAATTCTCTATGTTGGTTCCATAACCGGGCCCATGATATCGAATTTTAGAGAATACATAGATTGAATCAGGCCAGGAGGATATTCGAGCAATAGTTAATAATACTGCTCCGATTGAAAACAGACCAAATGTCAAGACTACATATCTATTTATGAGCATTTTTTCTAATAAGATTGGAACAAATGCCAAAGCATGGGTGTAGAATACTGTAAATACAAGTGCAACTTGAAGGATCTGCCAGAATACATCTGGGTCAGATAAACCGATCCATAGGAATGATATAACAATTGAAAGAACAGCAAGAATGATATGAAGAGCTGGTTTAAAATATCTGTGATTTATGAAATTATATATTGGTGCCATGATGAAGCTTTTTTTTAATTAATTGTCTTTAATTTCCCTGATCTTTTTTCCTAATCAGATCAACGGTAAAATCCAATATCCTGTCATCCCCAGAAAAGAAATCTTCAAATTTAAGATCGATAGGATAATCAGGGATTACACCTCTTCCCCATAAAAGATCTGATTTTGAGGTTTTATAAAAAACACACTTCACCAAAGGCATACGCATTGTTAATCCGGTATTTGCGATATTTACAGATGCAAATTTGACTGCATTCATTTGAATTATAGTTGTCCCTGTTTCCTGCCCGATGATCATACCTCTTTGGTTCATTTTAACCAACCTCGCAAAGATAGTGGATGCAGACATTGAATTTGCATCAGTTAATACATATAAAAGCCCCTTGTAATTAATCGAATCATTAACAGGTAAAACCGGCTGTTGGTAGAAATAATATCCATCGGTATTATACTGATAATCACTAAATATATCAGTCATTTGAGGAAGATAATTATATGTGTACTTAAAAAAATTGTAATCTTGTTTTAATACTTTTGAATATAGTAGATCAGTGTAGGGTTTTGTTGCCAACATCCCAAATAAATCAAAGATTTCACCTCCTTTATTGCCTCTTAAATCAATAATGAGATATGGATAATTTTTTTTGGAAATTTTACTTATAAAATTTTTTATTGAATCTTTATCTGTATCATAAAGTTCAAAGGTCTTAATCTTGAGGTAAGCAATCCTGTCAGAAAGAAAACTTGTTTTATATCTGAAATCCTCACGTGAATATTGAAAGTCTGGTAAATAAATGTCCTCACGAGTTAACTCTTTACAGGTAAAACTTGTTAAAGTGTTATCCGAGAACTTATAGGTTATACTACTACCTGATTTAATGTTATATACATCGCAAAATAAAGGAGTCATATTTAATAATAGAGTTTCATTTCGAACAGATTCAATAAATCCATCCGAACCTGGTGTATAATCCTTCAGTTTATTAATTATTGTTTGAACTGGAATTCCATTGATTTCGATTATTTCCTTATTAATAAAGCTTTTAAAATCCTTTAATGCTACAAAGGTTTTTACTCTACCGTTTTCTAACCCAAATAATACCGGCGGGAAGGATGGCATGCTTGCATTTCCGCGCCCATAGATTCCTAAATGACTATCACCAATTGCTACAAGTAGTGGTGAAAGCAGTTTGCGTAATTCTTCTGATGTCATTGGAATTGAGAGCTTATCAGCAATAGAGTCAAAAAGATGATCTATTGTTTCTTTGTCAGAATAGTCATAAAGGCCTGGATGTCCTTCTTCCAATGATTCACGGACAATTCGCAATGCTTCTTTTAGTTGCTCAGGGAAATGCTTCTTTGTTACATAATCCGAATAAAGATCCTCATTAATAAATGAACTTTTTAAACCGAAAATATACATTGGATCAATTGATTTAGAGTTTTTTGAGACCGAGAACATGATACATGGCTTTTGTATTTTCTGGTAGGCATAGCTCATAGATCCAAGTATCTGACCCTTTTTTATTAATTCTCCAGACTTAAATACTATTTTAGGTTCAAGACCTCTTATTGTATATACTTCCCCATTATCTGACAGAATTGATATAGTGACATTTACATATTTTGGATTTGCTTTACCTTTTAAATACTTTACAAACTCATCCTTCTGTTCTTTGTAAGACTTGGTTGCATCCAAAGTACCCCCTTGAGAATAGTTTAATGTGGATAAGTAACTAATTTTACAATTATTTATTTTGCCATCTGTTGGAGCAATAATCACATCACCTTCTTCTCCGAATATAAAAAGGCTAGAAGTATTTCTCTCATTTTCAATATACTCTTGGGGTTGATAAATTATGTTTTCGCCAATACCCTTATTCTCTAATGGCCAGATGGCTTTTTCCTGACTCATGAGAACAAAGGAAATTGTGAAGAAGATTAAAAGAACTAAAATTGATTTCCGCACCATAATTCTTAAGTTTTAATTAGTACTGGTGCAAACATACTTCTGACATATTTTTTATTAAATATTTTGTGATCGATTGCCAAATAAAAGTGATAGATCACAAATCCGAGCAAAAATTGTCGTGCTATGATTAGGTTGTCCAGAAGTTAAGTCCCTATATATTTTATTATTTATCTTGTTATTTGGGCATTTCACATGGAAGTAGTATTCTCTTCTTTCACAAAGTTTATGCATTCCTGTGTCGCTAAGATACAGACTACACTTCGCTTCGGAAGCCTCGAAGATAAGAAGCTTCTTCGTGTTATAAACCTTTCACAGTGCTAATGCTATTTTTCCTACATACGTAAGGTTTACAAGTTTTTACAATAGTTTTTCTTGCTCCTATTTGATAACTGGTTTGATTCTTATTTATCTTTTATACCTTTATAAATGAGTTAGGATTAATGGTCAGGCATTCTGCACATTATAAGCTTCATAAGAACTAACCCTAACAAAAAGCCAAATACGTCTACTTCGGACTGCAGCGTTTTTTTGCTCTGCGTTTATATAATGCACCGTGACCAGTAAATGGCGTTTTCATTACCTGGACTCATACGTAATCAGCTTTTACCGTGACAGGACTTATTAGTACCGTTTACCGGGACTGGCAAAAAACTCACCAACCCTGACATTGGTGGTACCTAATATAACCGACGAATCGTAATGATAAATCCTTTCATGAATATTTTCATCATGATTAGCGTTTCTAACAAAAGTCTAAGCCTCATTAGACAAAGAATAATATTGTATCTTAGTAAAAGAAATAATAATTCCCAACATGAGACTTACAACCTTATTTATTGCATTAATTCTTTTAATTACAATTACTTGTAATACAGAAAATAAAAAGGATAATGTGTTTTTTTCAAATTATGATACCTTATTAATCAAGACTCAAAAGATTAAAGGATATGGATTATTCAATGCTTATTCTTACAATCTCGAATTTGTTGACACAATTGAGGAAAAGAGTTTCAAATTAAATTATCCTAATAATATTACTGATATTAAAGTTGCTTATGACGTAATAGATTTTAAACCAACTTGGTTTGAGAATATTAAAAAAAGCAAATCTGATTATATGGCAACATTTTTGAAATCTTATTATCCCAATAAATTTGACACACTAAATATTCCTTCACTTAAAGAAAATTCAATTAGCGTATTAACTGGAAAACTTGCAGGAGAAAATATCTTCATTGTTGACGAAAATAACAACAAAGATTTTTCAGATGACAAAATAAGAGCCTATCGAAAATTTGATCATAAATCCCCCTCTGATCTAATTCCTTTCAAATACAACATCTATAATGGAAACCAATTAGTTGCGGATTCAGGATGGATAAACATTGGATTTGATATATTCGACAAATTAGTATTTTCAGTCGCACAGCACTTGGAATGTGATTTGTCATACGATAATCATTTATACAAAATAGGTATTGTAAATGGTCCTCCGCTTGTCAGGTTCTGTTTCGAGAATCCTTTAATTGCGATCTTGTCAGACGGCGAACTCAAAAAAGATTCATTAAAAAATAGTGATATTGCGACAACTAGTGAATACCTTAAACTAGGCAAAAACTACTATTACTTGGCTGATGTATCAAATGATGGTAAATTGGTCACTCTTGTTAAGGAAAAAGATGTAAGTAACAAGATCGGAACGCAGATTGGATTTATTGCACCTGATTTTAATTGTCATTCTATACAAGGTGATTCTATCTCCCTTAAAGATTATAAAGGAAGATATCTCCTCCTTATCAATGTTTCTGCATGTTGGTCTAAAATTAGTAGTTATAAATGTTTTATGGATTTGACAGAGACTTTTAAAGATAAACTCGAATTTATCGGAATTGATGATTCGCCTATTGCTCTAAGGAACAATATTAAAGACTTAAATATTTCGAGTAGATTCGTTATTGCCGAAGACAATCCAATGATAAGAAATACGTATAGGCCTGATG
>JAIFLC010000019.1 GCA_020049295.1 Bacteroidota bacterium | reverse complement strand
CCTATTTTTAAAGCTTATAAAATTGTATTTTTGAAATCCTGAAAAAGGAATAATATTTTAGTAAACAAAAACAAAGCAAATCCAATAAAATTAAACATGGGAAAAGTTATTGCTTTAGCAAATCAAAAAGGTGGAGTAGGAAAAACCACTACTGCTATTAATCTGGCTGCCAGTTTAGCTGTTCTCGAGAAGAAAGTAATTATAGTTGATGCAGATCCGCAAGCTAATGCTACATCCGGAACCGGTTTCGATATAAGAGCAATTAAAACAAGTATATACGAATGTTTAGTTGACGATTTAGATCCAAAAAGCATTATTCTAAATAGCGACATTGAAGGACTGGATCTTATTCCTTCGCATATCGATTTAGTTGGAGCTGAAATCGAAATGTTAAATCAACCAAACCGCGAATATATTCTCAAGAAAGTAATCGAAAAATTCAAAAATGATTATGATTATATCCTTATCGATTGCTCTCCATCGCTTGGCTTAATCACCGTAAATGCATTAACAGCCGCCGATTCTGTGATTATACCCGTTCAGTGCGAATACTTTGCTTTAGAAGGATTAGGCAAGCTTTTAAATACAATAAAGATTATTCAAACCCGCTTAAATAAAGATTTGGAAATAGAAGGATTTTTATTAACGATGTATGATCCACGATTAAGATTATCAAATCAGGTGGTTGATGAAGTAAAAAAACATTTTCAGGATATGGTATTCGAAACCATTGTTCAGCGTAATATTAAACTAAGCGAATCACCAAGTTATGGTAAACCGGTGGTATTATATGATGCAGCATCAAAAGGATCGGTAAACTACCTAAATCTGGCACGTGAACTTCTGCAGCGTAACGATAAAACGAAAATTGCCAATGCGGCAAAAATTGTAGAACAATAGAATTTTAAAGATCTAACACATACATAAAGATGGCACAGCGAAATGCATTAGGCAGAGGATTAGGAGCATTGATTGACGATGCAGGACAGGAACACACTGTAAATGCCGACTCGGTTAATGAGATTGAGATAAACAGAATTGAGGTTAATCCCTTTCAGCCCAGAACAAAATTTGATGAAGAAGCCCTTAAAGAACTGGCTAGTTCAATTAAGCAACTGGGTATTATACAGCCAATTACTGTTCGCAAAATCGATGATCGTAAATTTCAATTAATAACTGGCGAGCGCCGTTTAAGAGCTGCTCAGCTTGCAGGTTTAAACAAAATCCCTGCATTTGTTCGTTTTGCTAACGATCAGGAAATGCTCGAAATGGCTCTTGTTGAAAATATTCAGAGAGAAGATCTTGATGCCATTGAAATTGCTATAAGTTATCAGCGCCTAATTGAAGAATGCAAACTTACACAAGAAAGCATGAGCGATAGGGTTGGAAAAAAACGATCGACCATTTCAAATTATTTGCGTTTGTTAAAATTACCTGCAGAAATTCAATTAGGTATCCGTGACAAGCAAATAACTATGGGGCATGCCCGCGCTTTAATTAATGTTGAAAGCGAAAAAACCCAACTAAACGTATATTATAAAATTATCGATGAAGATTTATCGGTAAGAAAAACCGAGGATATTACACGCGATATTAATATTCCAAATCCTGAGGTTCAGAAAGAAAAAGTAAGACTTCCCGAGGAATATGAACAGCTAAAGAAACATCTTTCAGATCATTTCAATTCTAAAATTGAGTTTAATCGTAATAATAAAGGGAGTGGGAAAATTGTAATTCCATTTAAATCAGATGAAGATTTAGAGAGAATTATGGGAATTATCGATAAAATGAAATAATTTTGCCCCAATTATAACTAATACTATTGTTGTTTTGCCGGGTAAAAAATTATATTCTTTTATAAGCAAGTATTTTTTAATCTCCATATTGGTCTGTATTTCGGTTAAGACTTATAGCCAGAATGAACCTCTTATTACTGGAGAAAAGATTATATTACCGGATGATATTACAATAATTCACTCACCTCATAAAGCAGCCATGTATTCTGCTTTAGTGCCAGGCTTAGGTCAAATTTATAATAAAAAATACTGGAAACTACCCGTTATTTATGGATTAACCGGAATCTTTATTTATACGTTCGATTATAATAATAATCAGTATAACAAATTTACCAGTGCCTATATTGACATGAAATCAGGTAAGATTGATTCATTCGAAGGGTATTCAAATGTAGAAACAATTAATGATATACGCGACAATTTTAAAAGAAACCGTGATTTGAATGTAATTACCCTTGCAGCCATTTATCTGCTTAATGTGTTAGATGCAACTGTCGATGCTCATTTAATGGATTATGATATAAGTGATGATTTATCACTCAATGTACAACCTTCGATAATAAACTCTTTTAATAACCAAAATGCTGTTGGGCTTACTTTAAGTTTTACCTTTAGCAAGAATTAACGTTTTTGGGTTGGTTTTCAACACATCAAAACAATATCAGCTTAGTGCTGTTTAAAAGAATTAACAATTTATAACAAAAAATATTTCGTTTTTAAATTGAATTGCACTTATTTCGAGCAACAAATATGAATTGAACTATAATTTCCATTATCATGTTAAAAAGAAAGCTTATATCATTTATTATATTTTTCCAGATTATTTCCTTTTCGGCAAGCTCAATAAATCCTGAGATCGACACACTTCATTATGGAGTTGAATACTACTCAAACTTCGAAGATAATTTAGACAGCTTATTAAACTTATGGTATGTTAAAAATGCGATAAAAACGGATTATGCAGTTCAATATTCAGAATATGCTGATATACCAGAGTTTTCGGATTCGGTTTATAGCGAACGGTTAAAAACAATACCTTCGGTTGTAGAATTAAATTATAATTCGATTGTGCGTAATTACATTCATGTCTACACCAAAAAACGCAGAGAAAACGTTCAGGTAATGATTGGTCTTTCTGACTATTATTTTCCAATGATCGAAGAGATCTTTGAAGGATATGGATTGCCTACTGAACTAAAATACATGGCTGTAATTGAATCTGCATTAAATCCCAGAGCAGTATCCAGAGCTGGAGCTACAGGTATGTGGCAGTTTATGTACGGAACAGCACGAATGTACAATTTAACCATTAACTCATTTGTTGATGAACGTCGTGATCCTGTAAAAGCGACCCATGCAGCAGCTAAATTCATTCAAGATTTATACGGCATGTTCGGCGACTGGACACTTGTGATTGCAGCTTATAACTGTGGACCCGGTAATGTTAATAAAGCTATTCGCCGCACTGGTGGTAAAAGAGATTTCTGGCAATTGTATTATCATTTACCTCGCGAAACAAGAGGATATGTACCAGCATATATAGCCGCTGCTTACACAATGAACTATTATCAGGAGCATTATATTAAGCCTGTTATTCCACAAATTTCATTGGCAACCGACACAATAATGATCCATGATAATCTCCATCTTAGGCAAGTATCAGATATTTTGGGTATTCCGATGCAACAACTCAGAGATTTAAATCCACAATACAAAATTGATATTGTTCCTGCTAAAGGGTATACCTATCCAATAACTATACCGTTGGATTTTTCAGGTAGGTTTATAACATATCAAGACTCCATATTTTCATATAAAGATTCTATTTTCTTTACAGCTGACAATACGATTAAATCACCACAAAAATCCTATTACATTCCAACTGCACCAGCTGGCCGTGAAAAACTGGTTTATACGGTTCAATCGGGAGATAATTTAGGTTTTATAGCTGAGTGGTATAATGTAGGTCTCTCTGATTTAAGGTACTGGAATAATATAAGTGGAAACAGAATAAGAGTTGGCCAGAATATCGTTGTTTATGTTCACAAAAATAATGTAAGTAAATACAGTGGTATAAATTCAATGTCGTTCGAAGAGAAACAAAAACGAATTGGAAAATCAGTTACTCCACCTGACGAAATAATAGAACAACCAACTTTTACTGGTAATTATTTATATTACACCGTTAAATCAGGCGACACTCTTTGGGAAATAGCAAAAAAGTATCCAGGTGTAACCGAAACGGATATAATGAAACTGAATAATATGTCCAGTGGGAGATCTCTAAAAGCAGGTCAAACAATAAAGATTAAGCCGAAAAGTTAATTCTGTTTTTTAATTGCTTACTTATTTTTTAGGTTTTAATCCCATAATATAAGTCAAAAAGCCACCTTCGGTTATTTCAGAATGTAAAAGATAATTCCGTGTTATCTCTTTATTATTTAGCATGATTTTTTGAACATAGATATTCTTAGAACTCTGATTTTTTACATCAATCACCATAACTTTACCATTTTCAAAATTAATTTTTGCTGATTTAACCAATGGACTTCCAATTGCATATTGATCACTTCCAGGACAAACCGGATAGAATCCCAACGCACTGAAAACATACCATGCTGACATTTGGCCAGCATCATCATTTCCACACAAGCCATCGGGTGTGTTCGAATACATGGATTCCATAATCATTCGAACACGTTCTTGTGTTTTCCAAGGCTGATCTGTCCAATTATACAAATAAGGAATATGATGACCAGGCTCATTTCCATGAACATAATTACCGATTATTCCATCGCGGGTAATGTCTTCCGTTTCAGCAAAATACTTGTCATCAAATTGCATAGTAAATAATGAATCAAGCTGCTGAACAAAACGCTTCTTCCCTCCCATCATCTCGATCATCTGGACAGGTTGATGCGGAACATATAAACTATAATTCCACGCATTCCCCTCTATAAATCCCTGTCCATGAGTACTCAACGTATTAAAATCATTTTTCCATGTTCCGTCTGATAACTTTGGACGCATAAATCCAATAGTTGAATCATAAACATTTGTAAAGAATTGCGAGCGTAAAATGAATTTATCATAAACCAATTTATTACCCGTTTTTTCAGCAATTTGCGCTATACACCAGTCATCATAAGCATACTCGAGTGTTTTTGAAACAGATGATGAGTTTTTATCTTCAGGTACAAAGCCTAGTTGCATATAATAGTTGATGCCATCGTAATATTGGTTTTCGGCTGTATTTACAGAAGCATTGAGCAAATCATTATAATTAAAATCATCAGTTAAAATCCCTTTAATTAATGCATCAGCAATCACTGGCACACTATGATATCCAATCATACACCAGTTTTCGTTCGCATAATGTGACCAAACTGGCAGCATTTTGTGTACACTCTGGTTATAATGTTCAAGCATCGATTTAATCATATCCGCATTACGTTTTGGCTGGATAAGGTTGAACAATGGATGCAAAGCTCTATAAGTATCCCAAAGTGAGAATATGGTATAGTTTGTAAAATCTTTTGCATAATGTATATTTTGATCTAAACCACGATAAGCGCTATCAACATCCATATATGTAATTGGACCTAAGAAAATATGATATAAAGCTGTATAAAATGTTTCTTTATCTTTATCTGTAAGGGTTTCAACTTCTATTTTGCTTAATTCTTTATTCCATAAATCCTGGCTTTGATTTTTTACAAGTTCAAAATCCCAATGAGGTATTTCGGTTTGGAGATTTTTTATAGCCCCTTGTGCACTTACTGATGATAATGCAAACTTTATTTTAATTTTTTCTCCTTCAGTAGTTTTAAAATTGAAATATGCGCGGATCTGTTTCCCTGCCATTTCGGGAAAGTTTTTAGATTCGTCGAACTTACGCCAGAATCCTTTATAAATATTTTGATCATACTTTTTATGGCCATACTCTTTAATTGGTTTTGAAAATACCATGGCAAAATAAACAGTTCGTGTTCTGGCCCATCCATTGGTTTGACGATAACCTGTAATTAGCGTATCGTTTTCGACACGAACAAATGTCCAAACGTTTTTTTCGTTGTAATTGTAGATTCCTGATATTAAATCTAAAATTATATGTGCATTTTCAGATTCTGGAAAAGTATATTGATGAAAACCAACGCGGTTTGTTGCAGTTAATTCGGTCTGAATAGCATAATCATCCAATAAGACCTTATAATAAGCAGGCTGAACTGTTTCATTATTATGATTAAATCTTGATCTGTAGCCGCTTTCAGGGTTATTGGCTGTTCCAGGATTTAATTTTAAATTGCCAACGGTAGGCATTATTAAAAAATCGCCCAAATCAGAATGGCCTGTACCACTAAAATGAGTGTGGCTAAACCCAACAATCGTATTATCATCATACTGATATCCTGAGCAATACTTATAAACATCTCCATTATATTTACCATTTAGTTCATATTGCACTGTATCCGTTTCGGGACTTAACTGTACCATTCCAAAAGGTACTGTTGCTCCCGGATATGTATGGCCCATATTTTTTGTACCTACAAGAGGATTTACATATTGAATTAAATTACTTGTTGTAGTTTGCGCGATTAAACGAATTGATAAAACAAAAAAAATAAAGATGAATAATCTTCTCATAAGTCCGGCTTTAATTATTATTAAAATGAAAATCCATATAAAAATAAAACTTTCCAAAAGTATTATCCTCTGGAAAGCTAAATTTATTTAAATATCAGTGTTATTTAATCTGCAGTAGCTACATCAATCATCTCCTGGGCTTTTTCTTTTCCTAAATAATTGTCAATAATATAATGCATCCAGTATATTAAAGGTGTTAATACAATTGCAATTGTAATTTTATAAAGATACTGTATTAAACCAACCGAAAGAACTTCGATAAAAGACCAATTACCTAATAAATAAAATGCAATAAAAAGAATTAAAAAACTATCGACAAGTTGCGAAATGACAGTAGATCCAGTAGCTCTAAGCCATAAATATTTATGATTGGTTAGAATTCTGAGATAATGAAAAGAGTATGCATCAACCAATTGTCCGACTAAAAATGCTGTAATAGAGCCGACGATAATCCCCAAGCCTTGGCGAAAAATAGTATTATAGGCAAAATTAATATTGAAAATATTACCATCAGGATCAACTGCATTATTTTCCAACCAGAAATCAGCGGGTGGCGATTGTGTTGAAAACACAACAATAATAAATGAATATGAAATAAGTATGGCAGCAATAACACTAATCTTTTTAACACCTTTTCTGCCATAATACTCATTAATTATATCTGAAATAATAAAAACAATAGGCCAGATTATTACACCCACGCTCATATTAAGACTAAGCAATGAATCTCCAATAAACGGAATGTTTAAAGGTTTCATGTTTAAAATCTTTTCGAGAGAGAGTATTTTTACACCAATAAACTCCGCAATGAGCGCATTAGTAATAAATAAAGCAGATAAAATTATAAACAGATTATGGTACTTCGCGGAAACTGGTTGATCCTTACCCATTTAGATTATATTTAATTGATTAAATCAAAGATATTAAATATTTAACAGATTCCAATGCAGATTATTTGAGAAAAAACAAATTCAACACTTATTTTGTTCAAAAAATCATATAATAGTCCTTTCGGCATAAAAATGAAATTTTATTTTTTTACTTAAGAACGCTATATAAATTCAGAATGTCAATAATCCATTTAAAAATTAAATAAATATTGATATATTTATCTTTCAATTTAATCCATTACTGGATTTGGTAGTAGAAGTATTATGAAGCCTGTTAAAATATTAGTCTTTATTATTATTGTTTTTTTATTGCTTGCCATTTTATCCTTTTTTTT
>JAIFLC010000101.1 GCA_020049295.1 Bacteroidota bacterium | reverse complement strand
AACTATAAACTTTTTGATTATAGAAAGTTAAACTAATAGAATATCAACTACATCTGAGACTCAATCGTTAATACTGATTTATCTTTTTTACCATTTCATCAATTTCAACCTCACTATATCCTTTTTGCTTGGCGACTTCCTCAAGCGTTCCCCAAACAGGTTCGCCACAGGCAATGCACTGAATGCCTTTTTGTGCTAAAAAGCCAACTGCTTTTGGATTTATTTCTATTAGTTCTTCAATCGTAATTTCCTTCGTGATTTTCATATTTTCTTTTTTTACTAAACAATTTCAGATTGTCTTTGTTATATAATTTAGAAAGATTCTAAATAGATTAATGTTAAACAATTAAAATTATATACTATGTCATTTGAATTACCCAAATTAAATTATGCTTATGATGCGCTGGAACCAAATATCGATGCCAAAACCATGGAAATACATCATACAAAACATCATGCTGCATATACAAACAATTTGAATAATGCGATAAAAGATTCTGCATTAGTTAATAAATCAATCGAAGAAATTCTTACGAATATTTCAAAACATCCTATTGCTGTTCGCAATAATGGAGGGGGATTTTATAACCACAATCTTTTTTGGGAAATCATGTCGCCAAATGGTGGTGGGCAACCTAAAGGTGATTTATTAAATGCGATAAACAGAGATTTTAGCTCATTCGACAAATTTAAGGAGTTATTTAATAATGCTGCAGCTACTCGTTTTGGTTCAGGCTGGGCTTGGCTTGTTAAACAAGGAGATAAGCTAATTGTATCGTCAACCCCAAATCAGGATAATCCATTGATGGATGTTGCCGAAGTAAAAGGTACTCCAATAATTGGCTTAGATGTTTGGGAGCACGCATATTATTTAAAATATCAAAATCGACGTCCCGAATATATCGAAGCATTCTGGAATGTTATCGATTGGGATGTTGTAAGTAAACGATTTGCATAGTTGTTTGGTGCCGTAAGGCATATTTTTACTGTTGCAAAAGACAGGTTTTATTGTAAATTAGGTTCGAAAAAGTCGGAGAAAATTCTCCGGCTTTTTTGTTTTACGAAAAGTTTATTGCACAATTTGACTTATATTTTATAAATTTGTTCAAATAAATACCAAAACCTAAAATTTACGATTATGCCTTTCGAATTACCAAAATTAAACTATGCATACGAAGCATTGGAGCCTGTAATTAGTAAAAAGACTTTGGAGTTTCATCACGATAAGCACCATGCTGCTTATGTAAACAATCTGAACAATCTGGTTAAAGGAACAAAATTCGAAAATGCAACCCTAGAATCGATTATTAAAGAGGCCGAAGGAGGTATTTTTAATAATGGAGCTCAGGTATGGAATCATACATTTTATTTTGAACAATTTGGCAAAGATAAATTTGATTTATTAAAAGATAGCCCTTTCTCTGATGCTGTTTATAGAGATTTTGGATCGTTGGATATTTTAAAAGACAAAATTACAACAGCAGCAAAAACACTTTTTGGTTCGGGTTGGGTATGGTTAGTAAAAAAGGCAGATGGAAAATTAGATATTATTCAAACATCGAATGCTGCAAATCCATTACGCGATGGACTTAAACCAATTCTAACCTGCGATGTATGGGAACATGCATATTACATTGATTATCAAAATCGCCGCCCTGATTATCTTGAAAATTTTTGGAAAATTATCGACTGGGAAATTATTTGCGAAAGATATTAATTCGGATATTTAAAATCATTTTAAATTAGTTAATCAGGTAATTTTTTACCTGATTTTTTATGCTGGATTTTATATCTTCGACAATGAAAATAAATAGGTTTAACTTATTCAAAAAAACAAGCAATATGAGCACACTTAAAGGTACACGCACCGAACAAAACTTGCTTAAAGCTTTTGCTGGTGAATCGCAAGCTAAAAACAGATATGAGTTTTTTGCAAAAAAAGCAAAAGAAGAAGGATATGAGCAGATAGCAGCTTTTTTTATGGAAACAGCATTGCAGGAACAAACACATGCAAAAACATTTTTTAAATTTCTCGAAGGAGGAATGGTTGAGATTACTGCAAAATATCCAGCAGGAACCATTGGTACCACTCAGGAAAACTTAAAAGCCTCTGCGGCAGGAGAAAACGAAGAATGGTCTGAATTGTATCCAGAATTTGCTAAAATAGCCGAAGAGGAAGGATTTAAACAAATTGCAACTGCGTTTAAACTTATTGCAAAAGTTGAAGCTGAGCACGAAAAACGCTATCTTAAATTATTAAAAAATATAGAAGATGGAAAAGTTTTCGAACGTGATGAAAAAGTTCGATGGGTATGTCGAAAATGCGGATATGTGCACGAAAGTACTAAAGCATTAAAAAACTGTCCTGTTTGCAATCATCCCGAAGCATATTTCGAACTGGAACAAACGAATTACTAGAAATTATATTAATGGGCTAAAGCCCAAATTGGTGAAATTCTTTTAACCCCAGGCTTAAGCCTGGGGTTAATTAGTCAACGTTTATAAAGGACTTTAGTCCATTTTTAATTAAGGATTTATCATGATAAAAGATTTAGTTTCTAAAAACCGCAGTTACCGACGATTTTATCAGGATCATAAAATTTCGTATGATTTTTTAAAGGACCTGGTTAATCTTGCAAGATTATCTCCATCGGGGAGAAATTTACAACCACTTAAGTACTTTTTATCTGCTGATGAACAAACCAATGCGAAAATATTTTCAACTCTAAACTGGGCAGCTTATTTAAAAGACTGGAATGGACCTGAAGAAGGAGAGAAGCCAACTGCTTATATTGTTATTTTAGGTGATACAAGCTTAACTACAAATTTTATGTGCGACCATGGTATTGTTTCGCAAAGCATGCTCTTGGGCGCTGTTGAAAATGGGTTGGGTGGATGTATTTTTGCAAGCATTAACAAAGCAAAACTAAAAGAACTATTAACCCTCGATGATCATTTTGAAATTCTTCTTGTTATTGCACTTGGCAAACCAAAAGAAATAGTGGTTATTGATGAAGTACAAGATAATGATATTAAATATTACAGAGATGAAAACCAAGTTCATCATGTTCCAAAAAGATCTATTGAAGAATTAATTGTAAATAAAAACCAATCTAAAAAATAATCTTAGATTGGTTGGGTACCAAAAAAAAGTACAGTTTGTTTAAAGAATAAAATATCTTTTACTATTTCTTTTTATCTAAAAGCAATTCAAGTCTGTTCGAAACCATTTCCCAGTTAATTGTTTCAATAAAATGGTCAATATATTCTGCTCTTTTGCTCTGATAACGAAGGTAATAGGCGTGTTCCCAAACGTCGCAAACTAAAATTGGTATACTCATCCATTGTGATAAATCCTGATGTTTTTCGGCCTGCAAAACGACAAGTTTATTTGCAAGTGGTTGGAATGCAAGAATACCCCATCCAGATGCTTCGACCTGCAATGTTGCCGCTTTAAAGTATTTTAAAAATTTGTCGAACGAACCAAATGAACTATTTATATATTTTTCGAGTGTTGCAGATGGCTTTGTTCTTGTTGGACTCATACTGTTCCAATACATGGTATGCAAAAAATGACCAGCTCCGTTAAAGGCTAATTGTTTTTCCCAATATTTGATATCGGCAAAATTCTCGGTTACCAGCAATTCATTTATTTTGTCGGTTGCTGCATTTAACCCATTAACATATCCTGCATGGTGTTTGCCATGATGTATTACCAAAGTCATATGGTCAATATGAGGTTCTAGCGCATCGAAAGCATATGGAAGCGGATTAAGAAAATACCTTCCTGTTTCATCAATTATTTTGTCAATATCTGAAAATGGATTTGAAATAATCGGGCTTGCTGACAGATTTTTTATACTTAGTAAACCACCTGCACCTACTAATGCTGATGTTTTGAGGAAAGTTCGCTTATCCATAGTTGTGATTTTTGGTTTAAATCAAATTTAGGTAAAAGCTCTTAGAAAAGAAATAGCTATGATTTAAAAATATATTAGATTTGAAATCTCATACTTAAAGATTATTATGTATTTATTCTGGCTGATTCTGGTTTCAATTGTTTGGGGTACAACCTTTTTTATAGTTAAAGATACGGTAAGTTCGGTAAATGAGTATTTTCTCGTTTTCGCGAGAAGTTTTCTGGCTTTTGTGTTTATTTTTGGGTATCAGCTTTATAAATCTAAAAAGCAATTATTAAATAAACGTGCTTTTTTTAATGGATCAATACTTGGTGTTTTACTTGCCACGGCCTATGCATCGCAGACAATTGGACTAAAATACACAAGTACCGGCCATAGTGCTTTTATTACCAGTTCGGCAGTAATTATTGTTCCTTTTATTCTTTTCTTTTTTTACAAAACAAAAATTCTGAGAATTGATTGGATCGCTGTATTAATGGTAATTGCCGGATTGTTTTTGCTAACATACGATATTGAAACATCGATAAATATTGGCGATATTATTACTATTACTACAGCTGTTGCCGGAGCTATTCATTTGGTGTTGGCGGGCCGATTTATAACCAAATCAGAAGCCTTGCCATTAGTTACATATCAGTTCTTAGGGGCTTCGGTAATAAGTTTGTTGGCTTGGTTAATTACAGGAGCATCACCTGTTGTAATAAGTTTAAAATCAGGATTATCTTTGTTATATCTTGGGGTAATTGGTACATTGTTCTGTTATTTTGTAGCTGTTTGGGTTCAGAAATATGTTTCATCGCTTAAGGTAGCTATAATTTTTTCGCTCGAGCCGGTTTTTGCTGCTATTATCGGATTCATACTATTAAACGAGGTATTAAATGTAATGGAACTTACAGGAACCATACTTATTTTATCGGGTGTTATTTTTCACTCTTTAGCCAGAAATTATATCGATAGGAGAAAATTTGAGATTAATAATAAAGTGGAGGTTTAAACGAGTTAAAAATATCAAAGTCAAATATACAAATCCTAAAAAATCATATCATGAAAAAAATCGGAATAATTTCAATCCTTACTTTAGTTGGTTTCTTTGGTCTTGCTCAGAATACTGTAAATATGAACCAATGGCTTGTTGCTGGACCCGAAAAAATCAATATGCCTGTTTTTTCGTCCATCGAAGATGTTGATGGAAATACATTTAAAGAATCGGATTTGCTCAAAAAATATCAGGTAGCTCTTGCTGGAACATTCCCAAAAGCAAACGATGCGATTGCTCTTGGAAGAAGTACTTTTAACTGGAAGGTTACTGATATTCCATCCGATAGTGTTTTGTTTCCGAACATTGAAAAAAACAATCTGATTTTATTAACCAGTTATATAAATGTTGATCGTTGGACTAAAGGAACAATTAACTTTACAGTTAATGGATTATTCGAGTTTTTTGTTGATGATGAGTTGGTTAAAACAAAAAGTACAAGCGAATTAAAATCTACTAAGATTGATGTTATACTAAATACGGGCAAACATAAGATAATTGTAAAATTAATTTCTGTTGAAAATAATGTGAAAATCAATTCGGTATTTGAAATTGGCAATGTTTTTACCGAATGCAATTTATCAGTAACTACCGACCCAAAACATGCATTAACAATTAATGATGTGCTCGAAGGTCAGCGTGTATCGTCAGCTTCAATTTCTCCATCAGGCAAATATGCACTCATTGATTATTCCGAAATCGTTACTGGTAGCGGTAAAAGCAAGCGATATTCGGTAATTTATGATCTTGCAGCCAAAAAGAATGTTATGGTGTTACGAAATAAAAGCATCGATAATGTTTCGTGGTTGCCAAGAACAGATAAAATTTCATATTCCACGGAGTTTGAAGGGAAAACAGAGATTTTTTTGTATGATTTTATCAATGGACAAGAGAAATTAATTGCAAAAGACATTAAAGATATTTCTTATTTCGTTTGGTCGCCAACCGAAGATTATTTAATCTACTCAGTGCATATAGCTGGGGAAAAACCTGGTGATCTTAAACGCGTTTACGAAGTAGATGATCGTTTGCCTTATTTCCGCGATCGTTCGTACTTATATAAGATTGAAACTAAATCTGGTAATACTTCTCAATTAACTGCAGGTAATCAAAGCACATACCTTAATGATATTCGATTTGATGGCGCAAAGATATTGTTTTCATCAAGTAAGATAGATTATAAAGAAGTTCCGTTTAGCAAGGAAACACTTTTTGAGCTGGATATGAAAACCGGTCAATTAGATACTCTCTGGACTGAAAAATTATATGGTGGAGGTCCTAGTTATTCGCCCGATGGAAAAAAATTGCTAATACAGGGAGGACCAGAGAGTTTTGGCAAACTTGGTGTAAAGGTAAGCGAAGGGAGAATTCCAAATAGTTACGACGGACAGTTATATATTTATGATCTGGCAACAAAGAATGTAGAAGCAATTACAAAAGATTTTGATCCATCTGTAGAATCGGCTTATTGGAGCAACTCGGGTGAGATTTATTTGTCGGTAACCGACCGTGATTATGGTAATTTGTACCGTTATGATGGTAAAACAAAGAAATTCTCTAAAATAAATATTAATGTTGATGTGCTAGGTCGTATCGATTATTCCTACAATCAACCACTGGCCATTTATAACGGAACCAGTATTAATACTCCAAACAAGCTTTTTCTGATTGATCTAAAAAAGGGGACAAATACATTACTTTCATTTCCAGATGAAGAGAGATATTCATTAATAGATTTTGGTAAAACCGAAGATTGGAACTTTGTGAATAAAAGTGGAACTACTATTTATGGACGAATATATTATCCGAACAATTACGATCCATCAAAAAAATATCCTGTTATCGTAAATTATTATGGCGGTACATCGCCAATTGAACGTTCTTTTGGTGGCCGATATCCATTGCATACATGGGCTGCCAATGGATACATAGTTTATGTACTTCAACCAAGCGGTTCCACTGGTTTTGGTCAGGATTTTTCCGCATTGCATGTTAATGGATGGGGCTTTGATGCCATTGATGACATTATTGACGGAACTAAGAAGTTTCTTGCTGAACATACTACAGCAGATGCATCAAATGTTGGATGTATCGGTGCTTCGTATGGTGGATATACAACCATGTTACTACAAACCCGAACAGATATTTTTAAAACTGCAATTTCGCATGCAGGAATAAGCTCAATAACCAGCTATTGGGGCGAAGGATATTGGGGTTATTCGTATAATACAGGAGCTGCAAAATTCAGTTATCCATGGAATAGACAAGATATTTTTGTAAGAAACAGTCCGATTTATAATGCGGATAAATTCCAGAATTCTATTTTGCTATTACACGGAACGGATGACACGAATGTACCTGTTGGTGAAAGTTTGCAATATTATGCAGCCTTAAAACTTTTAGGAAAAGATGTTGAGATGGTTCTAGTCGATGGGCAAAACCATCATATATTGGATTATAAAAAACGTATTCAATGGCATTATACCATTACATCGTGGTTCGATAAAAAACTGAAAGATCAGCCTCAGCAATGGGAAGACATGTATCCTGAAAAGAACTTTTAAGGTCACACCTAAAAGAGCCAAAAACTTTTATAAAACAAGCCCTACGAGGGTTTTAAACCCTCGTAGGGCTTACTGCTTTGATTAATCTGCGATGATCTGCATAATCTGTGTTACCTGCCTGCCTGCCTGCAGGTCTGCGTTCTATATTTATTTTACTACCGAATTTATTTCCTGCACCCCGATTAATC
>JAIFLC010000042.1 GCA_020049295.1 Bacteroidota bacterium | reverse complement strand
GACTAATAATTTCTTCTCGCACCAGTGAAGGAGCAGACATGTCGCGCAGTAAAGCTCCAATTACACGATGTTTGTAAATTGTGATGACAGACACATGTAACAGTTTGTTTTGAATTTTCAGGTCCCGTTCAATCATATTTTCACCTGAAATCAAGGTTGACGAGAACATTTTGAAAATAACATCAGGAACGAGTTCTTTCAGATCAGCCCCGTGTAGCCCTGGAATTGTTTCATGTCAACAATAATAATACCGGCCCTTATTTTGTGCATCATTGCTGATGCAATTACTGTCGCTTCGCGGGCTTTTTCGAGTTTTCGCTCTGCTTTTTTTCTTTCAGTAATATCAAAAACAGATCCAACTATGCCTGTAATTTCTCCTTGATTATTACGTATCACAGCCTTGTTAAATACTACATCTCGCAGTAGTCCTGCTGAATCCCTGAATTTAGCCTCATAATTTTGGTCACCGGGACTATCTAATAATTCCTGGTCACGTTTTGCATATATTTCAGCGATTTCGAATGGTTGAATATCGAAAACAGTCTTCCCTATAATTTGAGATTTGGGAAGACCAATCAGTTTTTCCTGAGCCAGATTACATGCCTTATATATACCAGTTAAATCGCGGTAGAAAATTGGAATGGGCAATGCATCAATAATTTTTTGATGCAATTCAGGGTCGTCAATAAATCCCTGATTCAATGGTTTTTCTTCGTAAATCATAGTGTTTGAATTTCGAACTTAAATTACGAAACCATTCGATAATAATTATACAAAAAGGAAAAAAAATCAATGGTGAATAAAATTTAACTTCTCTGGTGAATAGAATTTATTCAAACAATCATCGTTCTCAATAAAAATCTAATTAAAGTAGCAAATATCTTATTTGTTATGTTTGATTTTAGTAGAAGTTTTTAACGGTGTTATGAAATAGATTATACGATTATCGGTTGTCTGAATTTATACATGGATTTATGATACCCAAATAAGGAAATCGCTGGGAAATCACGTTTTTTTGAGGATGTAAGTGTAAAAATTAGAAATTTCCAAAAAATAGTATTACTTTTGAAATTGGAATTATCCCCTTTATATGAATGTAGCGGATGTCCTAGAGTATATAAAATGTTAGAATCGATTGTTATTAGTTGTTTTATAAGATTGAAGTGCCTGTATTTATTGGGAAACAGATAAATATTAGATAGAATTTAATTTAGAATTTCTAATATTTATTCTAATCAGGTATTTGATCGATAATCATTTAATTTATCGGATTTGATTGTCTTTTTTGAAATTACAGATAAATAGAAGATGCATTTTATGAACTTTTTATTAACACTTGTTGAAAATTTTATAAACACTAACAGTAAATTAACATAGTAGTTGTGAAAAAAAACGTAGTGTTGTATTCTTTTGCTATGATTCTTGGAGTCCAGAGCCTATTTGGAATTGGGAAAAACATTCAAGAAGAAGAAAATTCGCTTAAAATTGGAACTTCTTTCTATATTGCTAAAGGTGAAGATGTAAATGTCTCGTGCAATTTAGAAATTGGGAATAACGTTCTTTTTCAGAATTTTGGGAGGTTATTTTTTAATAGTCCTTTTGATTATCAAATTAATCTGCCATCTCTGAATCTTGCATCTAGTGAATTTATTTTTAAGGGGTCAAAGGATTGTGAGATAACTATTTCCGGAGAAGGGTTACTTCTTGGAAAGTTAAGTGTAGGTATGCAAGGCGCAGGAGTCTTTCTTAATGGAAATTTAGTAATTCAGGATAGTCTTAAGCTTATGTCTGGGACTATAAATGTTAGTAATGAAAGCCAGTTATTAATTGAAAACACAGGTACTGAAGCTATCCGATTTAATAACTCTCCAATAAATCAAGGTTATGTCGTGGGCTTTTTGACTCGTAGTATTTTAGCAGGAAAGAGTTATGTTTTTCCGTTGGGTGATGCAACTGGGTATCATCCATTTCTGGTTGATAAGGCCGATAAAGCTGATGTTTTAAGTGTTGCTTTCGATTCTTCAGTTCCTGATGAATGTGATTCGTATAACCCAACACCGGTAAGAATGATTGAAAATTCTATAGGGTGGAGAGTTGAATCTGAGTCCATTGATCGGAACCAGTTTTTTCCAGGGTTGTCTGTCTATAATTCGCCTTTGGCTGATAAAGTCGCGCAGCTTGAAATATACTACTTGTCTGATTTGGATTTAAAGGGTACGATAACTGCAGGTAATAGAAGGAATATGTTGAAAAGTGCCATGGCTGATGATTTTGTTATGAGTTCGGAAATGAAGTCTTATGGGCTATATGCATTTAGCCAGGTGTTTGGTAAAGATTTAGTTAATTTTATATACGTAGGTGCTGATAATCAAACAAGATTTGAAGTGCCAAGTTCTGGCGACTTTTCCAATATTCGTTTAAATGTTTATAATCGACTGGGTGGTCTTGTTTTTAGAGGAGATCATTATGGAAATGAGTTTGATGCAAGAGATTATCCTGATGGTACCTATTTCTATGAATTGACGCTGGAGAAAGACAGCAAAAGATCCTTTATTCGAAACTTCATCGAAATTAAACATGAAAAATAGAAACAAAGCAATAATATTTATATTCATTTTTTTTCAATTTAATTTAATTGTATTTGCTCAGGATGCCTTGATGCATACTCAAAGCATTATGAAGCAGGAATTTCTGAATCCAGCATACAGTTCGTTTAAAGATTTTACCTCGATTAATTTGATGAGTCGCCATCAGTGGTATAATAAAATAGATGGAGCTCCAGAATCGTTTGCTGCAAATGTATATGTTCCTGTAAGTTTGTCTGGTTTGGGATTAGGTTTTACTGCAATCACTGAATCAGTTGGACTTAGGGAGAAAGTTTCATTTACCGGAAGTCTTTCTCACAATTTACGAGTTAGTTCGTCTAGTTATCTTGCTTTTGGTTATGGTTTTGGTTTCCAAAATGTTTCATACGACATGAATAGACTTAAAACATATTCGGATGTAAATCCTGCTGATTTAGAATTGAACACTACAAATTTGAGTGCCACATTAGGGATTTTCTATTTCGCTCCAACTTATTTTGTTGGGTTGAGTTCTAATACCCTGTTTAATAAAAATAATTATTCGAATAGTGGATTGCTTCCAGGATTTGATTTTACTACCGGTTTTATGTATCGTTTAAATAAGTCGGTTATATTTCGACCTGATATGGTGTTAAAGTATTATCCGATAAATGTATATGAAATAGAAAGTGGAAAGGTACAAAAGTCTGTTGCAGATCCGATTGTTGATATGGGAGTGAATTTTCTTTTGGCTGAGAAGTTATGGCTTGGAACAAGTCATCGATTGGGTCAGGTACAGACATTTTCAGCTGATTTTATCATACGACAAACTTTCAAATTCGGTTACACGTTTGAGTTGGGAATAGGAAAGGGAGTAAATCAGTTTAGTTCTCATGGGTTTCGGCTTAATTGGAATATTATACCGAAACGTGCGATGCAGGGATTTGACCGTTCAGAGCGGCATAATATTACAGGAATGTTGAGTTCATATTTATACAGATAAAATTATGAAGAACTTAAATTTTACAAGGGAGTGGATGAGATTAATGGTAATTAGTATTATCCTTTTTGTCTTACCGATTTTATCATTTTCGGGTGAATCGCAGGTGAAGAAATATTACCAAAAGAAAGATTTTGGACAGATAGTTGAGATTATTGTAACTAAGAAAAATAATAAACTTACCGGACTTGAGGATTATCGAATTTGCGGTCAGGTTTCGTTGATGTATGGCCTTTACAAAGAGGCTTCCTATTATTATCAGCGAGTATTATCTGGGAGTAAGAAAGGTTACAATGATCAGGACTTGATTAATTATGCTTTTGCACTTATGAAGTTGGGTAAAAGTGATCAGATAATATCTAATCCTTATTTTAAGTTAGGACCTAAATCATCTCCGTGGTTAAAGCATATGAAAAATATTGCTTCAACCAAGAATCATTATGTGCAAAAGAAGGATTCGCTGGTGTCAATAACCAATCTGGACGTTGAATTTCTGCCTCAATATGGGATAAACTATTTTGAAAACCGCATTTTTTATTCTTACTCGCTTTATAATGGTGATACCGATGGCTCATTATCTGAAAATGTTCTTATAAATGGTCGTAAAGGTGAATTAGCTGGAATTAAAAGTGCAATGATCGGAACTAATGGGAGTGCAGTTTCTTCGGAAGTAATGAAGAAAAGTATCAAAGGTTCTGCCCGAATTGCAACGCTCAACGTGATCAATAATAATGATCATTACTTTGCGACTGTTGTTGGTCGAAAAGGTGAGCCTGAAAGAATTTTAGTCAACAGTAGTACATTCCCTTCGTTTCCGCATAATTCTGAAAAATATGCTTGTGCCATGCCATTCTATGATCAAACAGCGCAACGTCTTTATTTTTGTTCTGACATGGCTGGAGGAATTGGTGGATGGGATATTTATTACTGTGAATTTAGTAGCGAAAGATGGGGAGCGCCTGTAAATCTTGGACCTAAGGTAAATACTCCTTTCGATGATTTATTCCCATCAGTTTTTGAAGATTTACTTGTTTTTTCATCAGAGGCACGTGAAGGACTAGGCGGATTTGATAATTATGCCTATTCTTTAACCAATAACTCACTTCAGAATTTGTGGTTCTTAAATACTACCGGCGATGATTTGAGTCTAAGAATTATTCAGACTAATCCACTGGAAGCGATCGGAGTTAATGCCCAGGTTGCAAATTATTATTTGTCGGATTATAATATGGAATTTCTTTTAAATCCAATAGGAAAGAAGCTTGACCCCACACCTGAAATTAAGCATGAAATATTGGCTGAAGCTAGAAATGAAATTATTGAAACTCCAAAAGAAATAATAAGGCAGGAAACAATACCGGAAATAAAAGTGGAAACACCTCCGGTAACAAAAGCTGAAATTGTTCCGCAAGTAAAGGCAGAGGTTGTTCAACCATTAAAAATTGAAACACCACAGGTTGAAAAAGCGAAAGTAGAGTCGCCTCCAATTGTTGTTGAAAATGTTGTGCCTAAAGAAGTAATAACTACAAATGCCATAGCTGCAACTGATACCAAGACCGGAGATATATTTTTAGGTGATCTCTACTATGATTTAAATGGAGCTGTTTTTAAGGCAATTCACTATTCGGTGCTCGATTCCATTGCAAATAAAATTACTAAAATGGATTACTCGAATATTGTTATTTGGAGTTTTACAGATCGTAGTGGAGCCGAACGTGTTAATAGCAATCTGTCATACCAGCGTGCGCTTGGCGTTGCTGAGTACTTGAAAAGTAAATTTCAGGATTCAAAGAATCGAGTTTATTTTACTGTTGCTGTAGGTGAATATTTTGCAAGTACTTCGCGTGAGAATAATGCATCAGACCGTCGTGTCGAAGTTTATGCAAGTAGAAAAGGATTACCATACAACGTCGTATATGCCTATCGTCGACTGAGAGGTGAAACTGCTGAAAGTATAGCAAGAACTTTTAATAACAATCTTGTTACTTTGAACGACTTTAATTCAACCACTCCGGAAAGTAAAACAAGTCCTGATTATGTGTATGTTGGAATTCAGGGAATTCATATTGCTTCACCAGGGGAAACCGTCTTTCGTATTTCTCAAATATATAATTGTACTGTTGACCAACTTTTAAGAGCTAATCACAAGATTGATAATAGATTGGAAATTGCTGAAAAGATTATTATTCCATTACCTAATTCAATCATGTAAAATCTAATTTATATGTAATGAAACAAGCCATGAGTAAAACTTTCTCACACAGGAGGGTGACTAATTGGCAAGTTCCATATGACAAATAAGAAACAAATTCTAAACAGATGAAAAAAATATCAGTATTATTACTTTGCTCATTAATCGTATTTGGATTGGATTCTTTTGGGCAGAATGCAGGCGGGGTTAGTATCGGAAAAGGAGATCAACCGGCCAATCCTAAATCGATTTTGGAATTGGTTTCTCAAACAAAGGGTTTGCTGATTCCGCGAATGACTACAGAACAACGAAATGCCATTTTTACTGAAGCCGATCTTACAACATCCGGATTACTGGTCTATGATTCAAGCTTAAATTCTTTCTTTTATTGGAATGGTGGTTCCTGGAAAGATTTGGCATCCATGGACAATACTGTTTCAGGAATAGAACTTGAAGGAGCTAGAAATTTAAGTATTAAGGAAGGAAGTCGTACTATAACTGTTGATCTCAGTTCGTTAAATAATGTAGTTAGAAGATTTGAGGGAGCTCCATCAACACCGGGGCTAGATAGTCAGTTGGCTTATGATGCTGTTAATGATGCTTTATACATTTACAAAACTGATAAATGGGTTTTGCTAAATGCTATTACAGATAAACAAAAGCTTAGCACCATTGATACTCAACTAATAATTGAGAATGGTAATACAATTGACCTATTACCTATTTTGGGTAAGACCCCAATGGGTGCTACAACTCCCGATTTTGCCAATTCTAAAGAAGGAGATACCTTTTTAAATACTACAAATCATAGGTTATATTTCTTTGATGGCACAACCTGGAAAATAATAAATCAGGGAAGTATTGATAATCTGGCCAGGACTATTGTTTCCGGAGCAACCAATCCTACCATTGGGAATTCTATTGGTGATATCTTTTATAATATAACAGAGAGTAAATTATATTCTTTTGATGGCGTTTCATGGAAGGCTGTTGGTGATGATACTGATGATCAAACTTTAGCTGAAATTCTTGGCGTTAATACAAGTGCTGGAAATCTGAAAATATCCAATCTGGCAGATCCTACCGGTTTACAGGATGCAGTGACCAAAAACTATGTCGATTTGACTGTTTCTGCTGGAACAGCAGATGCCAGTACAACAACAAAAGGTAAAGTCCAATTAGCTGGAGATTTGAGTGGTACCGCAGATGCTCCGGTTATTGGAGCAAATAAAATAACAACAGCAAAAATTGCAGAATCTAGTGTAACGTATTTGAAAATTCAACATACTACCAGCAGTAATGTTGTTTTAGGGAGAGCTACTGCCGGAGGTGGAGTGGTGGAAGAAATCGCTACCATAGGTACTGGTAATGTGGTGCGTGCCGATTCACCAACTTTTATTGGTACACCATCTCTTCCAACTGGAACAATAGCTGTTACTCAACCAGCAGCAGATAATTCGACAAAGGTAGCAACTACCGCATTTGTAAATACTGCAGTAAATGCTACAAGTGCAAAAAAATGGACGAATATTACATCTCTAACTTATACCCTTGCTGTTGATGATTATTATCTATTGAATTTAGTGCCAGCAGCCACTCCTGGTCCGGTTGTAATCACCTTGCCTGTAGCAACTCCTGCACTTCAAGGTAGAGAGTTTTGTGTTTTAAATAACAATGGCACACAAATCATATCATTTAATATAGAACCTGTTGGTGTAGTCAAAACTGTTGCTGCAGGGAGAAGTGCAAAATTTATTTGTACTGGAACTTATTGGTTTTGTGTTTCAGGAGATTAATAAATTTTTGTAAATATTAAAAAGTAATCCATGAATGCGTCCATTTTGAGACTCATTCATGGATTACTTTTTTTTACTTACCTATAACCAATCTAAATAAGACACTCATGTTATATTCAAGCTAGCTTTTTATTTATTTTTTCAGAAATTTGCAACAAATCCCTTTAAAAATAAGAATGAAGCTAAGAGAGATTGCCACAGTTTTAGATGCAACAATATCGTGCGGAGCCGAAAGATTGGATGATGAGGTAGAAATGGGTTATAGCTCCGACCTTATGAGTGATGTATTAACTCTGGATACTGACAACCTCGTTTTGATCACCGGCTTGGTTAATCTTCAGGCAATACGTACAGCGGAAATGGCCGATATTCGCGCCATTGTTTTAGTGCGGAACAAAAAAGCCAATGAGCAAATGCTCGAGCTCGCCTGTGAGAATGGTATGTGTA
>JAIFLC010000189.1 GCA_020049295.1 Bacteroidota bacterium | reverse complement strand
GATGAAACAACCAGAATCGGCTTGTAGCATACTCAGCTGGCAGTGGTGCGTATATTTCCTGCCAAACAAATGGTTTTCCTGAAGCAGGATCGTACCAACCACGGCCAATAGCTTCTTTCATATAATTTGCCGAAACCATAAAGTTGTTTTTATCGCTCGCATTAATCTCTTTTATAATGCTAAAATTTGGAATCATGGTTGCCTGATCTTCGGGTAATCGCTGTGCTGCCCAAATTGCTCCTGGTTTGCCACTTTCTGGTGTCCATCCCGCACCAACACCAAATACCTCGAGAACCCATATTTCTTCAGTATCGGCAATTACAAGTGTTTCGGAACCATCGCCACTTGAAGGTAGAAATCCGTAATTTGTCATTAAATCACCAATAAACTGAACTGCCTCACGGGCATTTTTATAGCGCTGCAATGCAAAAATCTGAGCTTGCTCAATGGTCATTATCTGTTTGCCATTTTCGCGTGAGCATTTTAGCTCATCCCTTTGATCTGTTGTGCTTTCTGCTATTCCTAACTGGAATTCGTTAACATGCGAATAGGCTGATTGAAAATATTTGTATGTTTTTTCAACCTGTGGAATATACCCTAAAATAATTCCATCATCATTCAATGGTCGGTCAGCATCTTGAATTCCCCAATAAACAGGTGCTTTCTCGCCTAGTTTGTAGGTTTTGCCATTCACAACAAAAATTCTTGAATCTGGTCCGGTATCGGTATGCGATATTATATTTGAACCATCAGCTGTTGCTTTCTTACCAACTGCAATTATTGTACATGCAATGGAGTGAATTTGACTGCTTAAAAAAAGTGTGATTAAAAGAATTGTAAACTTTCGTAACATAAGGATTGATTTAGGGTTATAATTTAAATTATTGTTTCATGTTTCTGGTTGCAGGTTGCTTGTTTATTCCTGTAAAAAACTTTACAATAACCAGCAACAAGTAACTTGTAACCAGTTACTAAAAAAACGTTAGAAAATCTCAAATATTTCTTCTTTACTTCCACCAACTCCCTGATTTACTTTTTTAGGTTCCTCAGATAACCAATCTTGCAGGATTTTGTAAATCTCTGTTTTCATATTATCCGGAAATGTTTCAATACGGGTGGTATGGCAACCTTTAGGATTTATCATTCGAACAGCATTTGTGTTTTTTGATGGCTCAACTGCTGTTGCAAAGTAAGCATCATTTTGTCCGTAAATATAAAGCATATAATTGCCTTCATTTTGAACCCAGTTGTTAATGTCTTTCATTGCCTCGTAATTATAGGTTACGTCTTCTGCACCTTGGGGCAGATTGAATTCAAATGTGATATTTGTGGTATCCTTCAGATATTTTTTAAATGGCTCAATTTCGTATCCGTACATTCCAATTTCGGTAAGTGCCTGATAATAAAACGGAAGATTATTTCTGATATCTGAATCTTCAAAAAAGACTAATGGATTAACAAATATATAGTGTTGAAAAACCTCTTCAAGTATGGCGGTATAATCAGGAATTAATGCACAGCTTCCACACCATTGCCAGAACGAAAAAGAATATTCAAGAACACTCAAATCAAAGGCTCTGTCAATGCCCATGGAAAAACTGTAGTTTCTGGTTTTTGCCATTTCCTTAACCATAGGCATAAGTTTTGCTTTGTTCTTGAATAAAATAAGTTGGTAATTATAAATTTTCTTGCGGCATTCTGCTGTACCTACAGTTTTAAGAAAAGAATAGTATCGCGGATCTTCTGGACCAAAATTTAGTGGTGCAACATACGGTACACTAACATCAACATCATTCGGATAAAAGCGCCTGTGATATATTGTAGCTTGTCCTCCTTTGCTAATTCCGGTTGAAACCCATTTTTTATCATATATCTTTTTCAACGCTGAAATTATTTCATGATGATCTGCTGCAGCTTGCTGAATGGTTAGGTAGTTCCATTGGATACTATCGGGTCGTGAATCAGCAAAGAAGCGATGTTCAATGGTTATTTGATTTGCATTTAAAAATTTGGTTATCTCGCCGGCTTTATCAGTATATATGCTATAACCTTCTATAACAGCCACAGTTGGGCGATCGAATCCTACATGACCCAATAGTACTCGCTGCGAAAATTTCTCACCATCAGGGTTATTGTGATCTACAGGTTGAGTGAAAAATATTTCGTATGACTCCGAAAACATTGGATCTGAAAACATCGTGAACACCATAACTCCTGGTATTTTTTCAAGCTCTTCTTTTAAGTTTCTGGTAGTCTGGCCACTAACTGTAAAAACCAGATGTAATAAAAGAAAAGCCAGAATATAATTTAATTGCAGGGATTTAATTATTTTTTTCATGATTTTTGATTTTCAAAATAGTAGTGAAAGATAAAATAATTTTTAGAGGAACAAAATGACATATGCTTTATATTTTAATGAATTATACTTCTTCATGCTCTGTTCTTCTTATAATCTCGTTTTGCAGGCTTTCTCCCAAATCGTTAAAATAATCGCTATAACCTGCAACACGTACAATAAGATCGGTGTATTTTTCGGGATGCTTTTGCGCCTCGCGCAGTGTTGAGGCACTTACTACATTAAACTGAATATGATGTCCATCCATTCTGAAATAACTGCGAATTAATTGAGAAAGTTTGGTAATGCTTTGATCGTCTTTAAAAAACGATGGCGAAAACTTCTGATTTAATAAGGTACCTCCTGTTTTTATGTGATCAATTTTGGCTGCTGATTTCAATACAGCAGTTGGGCCTTTTTTATCAGCCCCCTGAAATGGACTTATTCCTTCGGATAATGGTTCATAAGCTTTTCTACCATCAGGTGTTGCTTTCATTACGCTTCCGAAATATACATGACTTGTTGTTGGTAGCATATTAATTCTGAAAATTCCACCCCGATATGTAGGTTTGCCATTTATAGCATCGTAAAATATGTTAAAAATATCCACTGCATGCAAATCGGCATAATCATCATCGTTACCATATTTGGGTGTTTCGTAAATCAGATCGTGGCGTAACTGATCGTAACCTTCGAAGTTAGCTTCCATAGCTTTTAGAAGCTCATCCATGCTTATTTTCTTTTTATCGAATACATTATATTTTATGGATGATAAATTGTCGGTTATGCTTCCTAAGCCAACGCCCTGAACATAGCTTGTGTTGTATCGGGCTCCGCCTGCATTATAATCAACTCCATTGGCAATACAATCATCAATAATTAGCGAAAGGAATGGAACAGGCATTTCTTCAGCATAAATCTTTTCGATTATTATGTTTCCTTTTAGTTTGATATCTGCAAAATAGTTAAGTTGCTTTTTATAGGCTTCAAGCAGATCGTTTATACTTGAAAAAGTTCTAGGATCACCAGTTTTTATTCCGATTTGTTTTCCGGTTCTTGGATCGGTTCCATTGTGTAAGGTGATTTCAAGAATTTTATTGAGGTTAAAATATCCTGTAAGAATATAGCTTTCTGTTCCGAATGCACCTGTTTCGACACAACCACTGGCTCCGCCATTACGCGCATCAACGATATCTTTGCCTTGATTTACTAGTTCTTTTACAATGGCATCGGTATTAAAAAATGAAGGTTGTCCAAATCCGGTTTTGGTAATGTTGATTGCTCGTTTAATAAAACTATCTGGATTTACCTTGCTTATCTGAACCATTGAACTAGGCTGCAAGATCCGCATTTCTTCAATTACATCTAACAAAATGTACGTAAGCTCATTTACCGCATCAGAGCCATCTTCATTCACTCCACCCAGATTGATTAAAGCAAAATCAGTGTATGTATTACTTTCTAATGCTGTAACACCCATTTTGGGTGGCGAAGGATGATTATTAAATTTTACCCAGAATGCCTGAAGCAGTTCGATAACTTTTTCTTTGCTAAGCGATCCTTTGTCAGTTTCTCTTATATAAAATGGGAATAAATGTTGATCTAGTCGGCCAGGATTGAAAGAATCCCATGGGTTTAACTCGGTTATTACACCAAGATGAACAAACCAATAATGCTGTAACATTTCGTGGAAAGTTTCGGGTGCATAAGCAGGAACTTTTCGACAGATTCTTGCCATTTCAATTAGTTCGGCTTTGCGCTGCCCGTCTTTCTCTTTTTTGGAAAGTATTTCCAACTCATCAGCATATCGGTTAGCAAAAAGAATAATTGCATCGGCTGCAATTTCCATTGCGTTGAGTTCTTCTATTTTATTTTTTGATTCTGAATCATTCAGATTCTCATATTTTTGAATTGAGTCATGAATATCTTTTTTCAGGTCGAGCATTCCTTTTCTGAAGATTTTTTTTCCGGCAACCGTATGTCCCGGAGCACGTTGCTCCTGAAACTCAGTAAAAATTCCGGCTTCGTAGGCTGCTTTCCATTCATCGGACAGTTGAGCAAAAATTTTATCACGCTGCGATTTGCCTTTCCAGAAAGGAATTATTTCTTTTTCGTAGATGTCTTTGGTTTCTTCATCAACTCTGAACCAAACTTTTGGACGGGAATCAAGAATTTCCAGATCTTTCAATGAATGTAAACTAACCTCAGGATAAGTAGAAGTTTCCTTAGGCGCTTGTCCGCGTTCTCCAACAATCAGTTCGCCTCCGTTTATACAAATCTTCTTATTTTCAAGGATGTATTTGAATGTCAGAGCTCTTTTTACAGGAACCGATAATTGCTGACTTTCAGTTTGTTTATAAAATTCAGTCACTAGCTTAGCTCTTTCGTGCGATAATTTATTAATTGCGGTTAAGCTCTGGGTTCGTAATTGTTTTATTCTTGTATTCATTCTTTAGTTTAAAGTTTAAAGTTCAAAGTTTCTGACTTCAGACTTCCATCTTCTGACTTCAGACTTCTATCTTATCTATCCTCCAATGCTAACGACAAAACCAATATTTTCAAATTCAGTTTTAAGTTCTTTCATCTCATCATCAGATAGGGCAGGAGTATCGCCCATTTTATATTCCTTATTAAATCGATGATACTTGCTTATCGATATAGTATGAAAAGGCAATAAATCAATTTGTTGGGTATTTTTCAATGTTGAAATAAACTCTTTTATATCTTTTAAATTCGTTTCAGTATTAGTAATTCCTGGTATGACTGGAAATCTTAGAATAATATTTTTGTGATTTTCATCGAGCCATCTCAGGTTTTTTAATATTCCATCTACTGGTACATTGGTATATTTTTTATGCAATACATTGTTTATAAGTTTTATATCAAATAAAAAGCAATCAATAACTCTGGCAATTTTCTGAATTGTTTTTTCCGAGGCAAATCCAGTTGTATCCAGACAGGTTTGAATGCCGTTTAGTTTGCATAGTAATGCAATCTCATATAAAAATTCGGCTTGCATTAATGGTTCTCCACCCGAAAAGGTTACCCCACCATGCGATTCTTCAAAGAAAATCTTATCTCCTGATATGATTTTAAATAATTCATCACTTGATATCTGATAACCAATAGTTTTGTTTCTCTTAAATTCCTTTCCATCAAGTTTATTAATTCTGATAAATGATTCCTGTTCAATATTCTGACTTTCAGGATTGTGGCACCACCAGCAATTCAGTGGGCAGCCTTTAAAAAAGATCGTTTGACGAATTCCTGGCCCGTCGTGAACTGCGAAATGCTTTATGTCGAAAATTGTGCCTTGCATTATTAAGTAGTTTATTTTCGAATATTGATTAACGAATGCTGATTTAAGAAGATGTAATCAGAAAAAGAAATCACAAATTATAAATAGGTATTCTTAAATCGAAAATTACCTAAGTTAAAATAAATGGATAAAGAAGTTGATGAAGTAAATAGAGAAAAATCAACAAATCCAGCACTCGAAGAGTCCTTTGCCAAAGTTATGGTACAAGTTTGTCGAATCGAAATAATTCATAATTATATTTATGAAAATGCAAATGCAAATATAAGAATCAAACTCTTATAAACCAATGATTTTATTCAATATTGATTGATTGTTTTAAGCTTAGGCAATAATTAGCAATTTTAATTAAATCTTCTTTTTGATGAAAATCAAATTGATTTTCATTAAAATATATCTTTAGTTTTTCCTTATTATCTTTATAAATCTTTAAGAAACTATTTTTTGTTGCTGGCAATACTTTTGTACCATATTTAATTTTATAAAGCTTTTCAATCATAATTTCTTTATCACCTTTATCTCTAAGATTAACCAAATAGCTTCGATCTTCAGGCATATTTGCTATATCAAAATCTAGTAGTTTTGTACCAACTGTATTGGGTGATGTGGCACCATATGCACCTTCCTGATCAAAGAACTCTTCGATATTTGCTGTTCTTTCAATAAAGATTTTTATTTCTTTATCATATATCAATTCCATAATTTTCCCTTTTTCAAAATAGAACCGAAAATTACAGATCATAATCATTTTTACCTCATCTGGACTTAATGAAAAGTACTTATTATTATCGATATAGTACATGTCATTTGACAGAACATTATAATTCAGAAGAGCATCTGTTTTGCTATTATCTTCAAATAAAACTGTTCCATTTTGAAATGAATTGAAAAAGAATTGTGCATTTTGTGCATAATTTGCAGTCGTATCACAAGTAAATGTTTGTGCATTTAAGATAAATGAAAGAAAAACAAAAACCATGGATAGAATATAGTTATTCATAATTCAAGATATTAATAAACTTTAAAAATAGAATTATTATTTCTTTTTTCAAAATAGATTTATCTAGACAATTTCTTTTAAATGCTCATTTTTATAAGTTCTTTATCTATCATTTTATAAATATGCTGTAAAATAGATTAACAGGTTGTATCAATTTGAAATCATTAGAAAATCGGTGTTTTTATACAAAATAATAAGCTAAAATCAATTTTAACTTACAGATTGTAAGTTATCGGGTGGGTCTTTTTTCTTACATTTGTGAAAAATCTAGAGAATATTTTATAAAAGGCTATGATAACAAAACAGCTTCTCGATCCTAAAAGTATAGTTGTAATAGGTGGTTCAGATAATATATATAAAACCGGTGGTAAGGTTCTTAAAAATATTATTGACGGAAAATTCAAAGGAAATCTTTACGTTGTAAACCCTAAGGAAGAGCAAGTTCAAGGAATAAAGTGTTTTAAGGAAACAATTGATTTGCCTCAGGTTGATCTTGCAATACTTGCTATTGCTGCTAAATATTGTGTCGAAACTGTTCGAGTATTAGCGGAACAGAAAAATACAAAAGCATTTATTATTCTTTCTGCCGGATTTAGCGAAGAAAACGCAGAGGGAGCAAAACTCGAAAAGGAAATTGTTGAAATCATTAATAAAAATAAAGCTTGTTTAATAGGTCCAAATTGCATTGGAGTTTTAAATCCTAATTACAATGGGGTTTTTACAACTCCAATTCCAACTTTAGATTCACAGGGGGTTGATTTTATTTCGGGATCAGGTGCTACTGCCGTATTTATTATGGAAGCCAGTATTCCAAAGGGTCTCAAATTCTCAAGTGTTTATTCTGTTGGTAACAGTGCCCAAATGGGTGTTGAGGATATCCTTAAATACATGGATGAGAATTTTGATCCTAAAACAAGTTCAAAAGTTAAGTTACTATATATTGAAAGTGTAAATAAACCAGAATTATTGTTGAAGCATGCATCATCACTTATTCGCAAAGGATGCAAAATTGCAGCTATAAAATCGGGTAGCTCTGAAGCTGGAAGTCGTGCGGCTTCATCACATACCGGTGCTCTTGCCAGTCCTGATGTTGCTGTTGAAGCGTTGTTCCGCAAAGCAGGAATTGTTCGCTGTGCTGGTCGTGATGAGCTTGCAACAGTTGCTTCAATCTTTATGCATCCTGAGCTTAAAGGTAAAAACATAGCAATCATTACTCATGCTGGTGGACCAGCAGTAATGCTTACCGATGCACTTTCAAACAATAAATTGGAAATACCTCATATCGAAGGACCAAAAGCAAAAGCATTACTCGAGAAATTATTTCCTGGATCATCAGTTGCAAATCCAATCGATTTTTTGGCTACAGGAAATGCCGAGCAATTGGGTCATATTATTGATGCTTGCGAAAAAGATTTTGACAATATTGATGCAATGGTTGTTATTTTTGGTAGTCCGGGTTTGTTCCCAGTATTTGATGTGTACGATCTGCTCAATGAAAAGATGAAAACCTGCAAGAAGCCTATTTATCCAATCCTTCCATCTATTATCAATGTAAAAGAAGAAATTGATGCTTTTATTGCAAAAGGGCGAATTAATTTTCCTGATGAGGTAGTTTTTGGAAATGCACTTGCTAAAGTTTACCATACACCAAAGCCAACTCCTGAAAAAATAGATTTACCCCAGATTGATACAGTTACAATTCGTAAGGTAATTGAAAGTTCCGAAAATGGTTATTTATCTCCTGAAAAAGTTCAGCTATTGCTTGATGCTGCAAAAATATCAAGAGCAGGGGAAGCCGTTGTAACCAATAGAGATGCTGCTGTGAAAGAAGCTCAAAAATTGGGTTTGCCAGTAGTAATGAAAGTTGTTGGCCCAGTGCACAAATCCGATGTAGGTGGTGTTGTACTCAATGTTAAAGATGCCGAAACGGTAGCTATCGAGTTTGACCGTATGATTAAAATAAAAGATACTACAGCTATTTTGCTTCAACCTATGCTCTCAGGTATCGAGTTGTTTGTTGGTGCAAAGGCCGAACCTAAGTTTGGTCACATGGTACTTTGTGGTTTAGGTGGTATTTTTATCGAGGTATTTAAAGATGTTAGTGCTGGTCTGGCTCCAATTGCTAAACCAGAAGCTATCGAAATGATCCGAAAGCTTAAAAGCTATGGAATAATAAAAGGTGCTCGTGGACAAGAAGGGGTAAATGAAGATTTATTTGCAGAAATTGTTGTTCGGGTTTCAACATTAGTAAAAGCTGCACCCGAAATAGCCGAGATGGATTTGAATCCATTGTTGGGTAAAACAGATAGAGTAGTTGCTGTAGATGCAAGGATTAGAATTGAGAAATAAATAAAACAATGAGGAAACTTAAGGATCTTTCTTTTAATGAAAAGTTGTTACTCGTAATGGCTCTTTTATCTGTTGTTGCAATATTGCTAAATTGGCCAAAAGTTAAAGATGGATTTGTTAAGGGCTGGAGACATTTTGGAGTTGAATTAGAAAAATAATAATAAATCAAAAATGAAATTCTATTTAAGACCTTTAGTAATATTGATTAGTATTATAGCAAATCAATCTTTTGCACAAGAAGTAGAGGAAAAGAAAATAGATTTTAAGCTTTCGGGTTTTATTCGAAGCGATTTCTATTACGACTCCCGCCAGAATGTTGAAGCACTCGAAGGATTGTTACATATTTATCCCAAAGATATCAACCTTGACCCGAATGGTAACGATTTAAATGCTGAGAGCTCGATAGGACTTGTAGATATTGCTTCAAGACTTACCGGAACGATTACTGGTCCAGATGTTTTTGGTGCTAAATTGCTGGGATATCTCGAAGTGGATTTTACTGGAGGAATTGATGGATTTACTGCACGTGTTCGTTTGCGTAATGCCTATTCTAAATTAAGTTGGGAAAAAACTGATGTATTGATTGGTAGAGATTGGCACCCTATGTTTGTCAAAGAAGTTTCTCCTTCTGTAATATCAATTAATACAGGAATTCCATTTAATGCTTTTAACAGAAGTCCCATGCTGTTTGTTTCACATAAGCTTGGCGATTTTAAAATTATCGGAGCAGCAATTTATCAAAGCGACTATGCAAACACAGGTCCTGATGGAAAATCAGCCAAGTATATTAAAAACTCAGGAATACCTAATTTGCACATTCAATTGCAATTCAATCCGGGTAATTTTTTATTTGGTGTTGCCGCCGATTATAAAAGCATTCAGCCACGAACCGCAGTAGATACTTCTTTAACATCAGGAATCACCTATGTAACTAGCTCTAAGATAAACTCGATTTCCTATATGGGTTATTTTAAATATCAGAAACCTAAGTTTGTAGTAAAAGGAAAAGCTGTTTATGGACAGAATCTCTCAGAAAACATAATGCTGGGAGGTTATGGAGTAAGTAGTATTGATAGCATAACCGGTATTGAGGAATATACCCCGTTTAATCATTTGTACTTATGGACAAATGTGGTTTATGGTGACAAGTTCAAAGTTGGATTATTTGGTGGTTATACTAAAAACCTGGGTGCAAATGATCATCTGTTGGATAAAAAAAGAAATTACGGAATGGCTTTAGATATTGCCTATTTATACCGAATCGCACCAAATATTACATATCGTATAAAAAACTTTCAGTTGGGACTAGAACTTGAATATACAGTTGCTGCTTATGGTACAATCGATCTGGTTGATTATGGAAAAGTTAAAAAAACACATGAAGTAGATAATAAACGAATTTTATTTTCAGTATCACACTATTTTTAAAAACAGAATTTATGGTAGTTAAAATATTAGTACTGTCGGCTTATGCTTTGATGATAATAACAATCGGGATTATCGGTTTACGAAAAACAAAATCTTTTTCCGACTTTTTTCTTGGTGGAGGCAACGTTGGTCCATGGATGTCTGCATTTTCATATGGAACAGCTTATTTTTCGGCTGTTTTATTTATTGGATTTGCTGGCAAAATAGGATGGGGATTTGGATATTCAGGTTTATGGATTGCTTTTTTTAATGCGATTGCAGGTGTTTTACTTGTATGGGCACTTTTGGGTTGGCGCATTAAAAAAATGTCGCTCGAATATAATGTTTCGACACTTAGTGAATTTTTAGAAAAACGATACGATAGCAGCTTTTTTAAATTGATGTCTGCAATTGTGATTTTTGTATTTATGATTCCTTATTCTGCTGCAGTATTTATGGGCCTATCCTACTTATTTACATCCAATTTTGGATTGGAATACTGGCATGCATTGGCTTTTATGGGTATGTTTACTGCTCTTTATGTTGTGCTAGGTGGATATAAGTCAATGGCCATAATTGATATGGCTTTTGGTATAATTATGACAGCAGGTGTCATTGTTTTATTAATTAGTACAGTAAATGCAGGAGGTGGAATACCAACAATAACCTTCAAATTATCAGAAATTGATCCAAAATTAACTCAATGGATTGGTTCTCCGGGATTTTGGCCTTTATTTTCGTTGATATTTTTGACTAGTATTGCTCCTTTCGCAATGCCACAGCTAGTTCAGAAATTTTATGCTATAAAAGATCACAGATCAGTGAAAATTGGGATGATTGCTTCTACAGTATTTGCAATTTTAATTGGCGGAATAGCCTATTTTGTTGGATCAACAACACGTATATTTCTATCACCAGAAAATAATCCAAATGCATTTCTGGAAGGTAAACCATTGTTTGACCGATTAATGCCTGAATTATTAACTAATGTAGTGCATCCTTCATTATCTGTTTTATTATTATTGCTAATATTATCGGCATCTATGTCAACCTTGGCAGCTCTGGTACTAATCTCAAGTTCATCGTTTTCAAAGGATTTTTATGCGGGATTTATTAATAAAAAAGTTTCTGATAAAAGCCTTACAAGGTTAATGCGTTATATGAGCGCGTTTTTTGTACTGTTATCGGTTGTATTGGCATATATGAATATCGATTCAATTGTGGCTATCTTAGGCATATCTTGGGGGGCCATTGGTTCATTTTTCCTCGGTCCTTTTATATGGGGATTATTTACTAAATGGGTGAATAAATTTGGAGCACTTTCTTCGGGTTTAATAGGATTAACCGTTTGTTTGGTCTTGTATTTATCTGGTACTCCTTCGCCCGAAGCAGGTACTATTGGGATGATTGTTTCATTTTTAATTAATCCTTTGTTTAGCTATTTATATAAGATTGTGAAGAAATAAAAATTGTATATTTGTTAGGTAACTGAAATTTAATTAAAAAAATATATGAAAAAAATAGGATTATTCTACGGACCACTAGGTGGATCAACAGAAAAAGTTGCAAAGAAAGTAGTTGCAGCTTTAGGATTTGATAATGTTGATCTTATTCCTGTAAAATCGGCAAAAGCTGCTGATATTGAGAAATATGAAAACGTAGTTTTTGGTGTTTCAACCGTAGGGAAAGAAACTTGGAATTCTGATAAATCGGCTAACGACTGGGATGTATTTTTACCCGAACTCGAAAAAGTAAATTTTTCAAATAAAGTAATTGCAATGTTTGGTTTAGGTGATCAAATTACCTATGGTCTTCATTTTGTTGATGCTTTAGGAATTATTGCCGATAAAATCTTACCTAAAGGAGCTAAAATTGTTGGTTATGTTGATGCTACCAAATATGAGTTCCGAGAATCATTGGCAGTAAAAGACGGTAAATTTGTAGGATTACCTGTGAACGAAGATTTTGAACCCGAACTTACCGACGAAAGAGTAAAAAGTTGGGTAAAAAGTATTAAACCACTTTTAAAGTAAAATCTAAAATCACTCTAAATTAATATGAAACGAACATAGGTAGCTCCATTGGCTGCCTATTTTTTAACACAATAAAAGGTATGTTTTATATTATTTTTTAAAAAGATTACTTTATTTAATATTGTTTCATCAAACTACTACAATATGACAAATGATCCGATAAACAAGACACCGATTGATGCCGGTGTAGTTAAAAAGAAAATAGATGCTAGCGGCCTTGAAAAAGTTGGCCTTGGTGCTATACGCGAACTTGTTAAACTGGTAAATGAGATCGAAAAAGAATCTGGCGAAAAATACATCCGAATGGAAATGGGTGTACCCGGGTTGCCTCCATCACAAATAGGAATTGAGGGTGAAATCGAAGCGTTGAGAAAAGGTGTTGCATCAAAATATCCTATGATTGAAGGTGTTGATATTCTTAAAACTGAAATCTCGCGGTTCGTAAAAAACTTTATGAATATTGATGTTGATTCCAAAAACTGTATTCCTACAGTTGGATCAATGCAAGGAGGAATGGCTTCTTTTATGGTTTCATGTCGACGTGATGTTACAAAAGATACTACATTATTTATTGATCCTGGATTTCCGGTTCAAAAACAACAGCATAAAGTATTGGGACTAAAGTTTGAAACTTTTGATGTTTACAATTATCGTGGTGAAAAATTAAGAGCAAAACTCGAATCCTATCTTTCAAAAGGTAATATTTCGACCATATTATATTCAAACCCAAATAATCCATCATGGATTTGTTTTACAGATGCTGAATTGCAGATTATCGGTGAATTAGCAACTAAGTATGATGTTATTGTAATGGAAGATCTTGCATATTTTGCAATGGATTTCAGAAAAGATATGTCGAAACCAGGTGTTCCGCCTTACCAACCTACTGTTGCAAATTATACTCCAAATTATATTTTATTAATTTCGAGTTCGAAATCTTTTAGTTATGCAGGACAACGAGTAGGAATGCTGGTTATTTCAGATCATTTATTCGATCGTAAATTTCCTGATTTAAAACGCTTTTTTAAAACGGATGGTTTTGGATATTCGATGATTTATGGAGCAGTTTATTCGTTGTCATCAGGTACAAGTCACTCAGCACAGTATGGTCTGGCAGCTATGTTGAAAGCAGCAAATAATGGTGAGTTTAATTTTGTCGAAATTGTTAAGGAATATGGTGAAAGAGCCAAAATCATGAAAAAGATGTTTACCGAAAATGGCTTTAAAATAGTATATGATATGGATGAAGATCAGCCACTTGCTGATGGTTTCTATTTTACATTTTCGTATCCGGGAATGGAAGGAGTAGATCTACTTGAGAAACTGCTGTATTATGGTATTAGCGCTATCGCATTAGCAACTACCGGAAGTGAACGTACTGAAGGTTTGCGTGCCTGTGTTTCTCAAATCCAACGAACCCAATTACCGATACTCGAAGAGAGATTACGAATCTTTAATCAACATCATAAAAAATAATTAGGTTTTTAAAAAGATTACAAAAGTTTTGAATTTTGGTGTTGAATAACAGTCTTTGAGTTTGGAAAATAAGTACCTTATTAGAGTAAAAATTTTTATCTTTGAACACATTCAAAAATTAACTAAAACAGAATACAATAATGGCAAAAGTTAAAGGTTCAATCGTAGTTAACATAGAGCGATGCAAAGGTTGTGGTGTTTGTGTGCCTTCATGTCCACAATCAGTTATTGCTCTTCATGAGGACGTTAACGCAAAAGGTTATCATTATGCCTATATGGCAAACCCTGAAGAATGTACCGGATGCGCAAACTGTGCAATGGTTTGTCCCGATGCAGTAATAACAGTTTACAGAATGAAAGTAAACGAATAAGTATAAAAATCAATAAAGAACTACAATAATGAAAGAATTACGATTAATGAAAGGCAACGAGGCAATAGCTGAAGCAGCTATTCGCGCAGGTGTCGATGGATATTTCGGATATCCGATAACTCCGCAGTCCGAAGTTCTTGAATATCTTATGTCAGAACAACCCGAAAAACGTACAGGCATGGTTGTTTTGCAGGCCGAAAGCGAAGTAGCTGCTATTAATATGGTTTATGGTGGTGCAGCAACTGGTAAAAAAGTAATGACATCTTCATCAAGTCCAGGAATTAGTCTTAAGCAAGAAGGTATTACCTATATTGCTGGTGCCGAACTTCCTTGTCTTATAGTTAATGTGGTTCGTGGAGGACCAGGTTTGGGGACTATTCAACCTGCTCAGTCAGACTACTTTCAGTCGGTTAAAGGTGGTGGCCACGGTGATTATAAATTAATCGTATTGGCTCCTTCTTCAGTTCAGGAAATGTACGATTTTGTTGATCTTGCCTTTACATTAGCATTTAAATACAGAAATCCTGCCTTAATTCTTTCAGACGGTGCAATTGGCCAAATGATGGAGAAAGTTGAAATAAGCGACCAAAAACCACGCTGGACCAACGAGGAAATTATTAAGATGTCACCTTGGGCTACGACAGGTAAAACACCTGACAGACCTCATAATATTATTACTTCGTTAGACCTTGATCCTAGCAAACAGGAAAAATTCAATCACAAGCTGCAAGCTAAATATAAAGAAATTGAAAAGAATGAGGTTCGTTTTGAAGAAATCCAAACCAAAGATGCCGAATACTTATTTGTAGCATATGGTACTAGTTCGCGTATTTGCCAAAAATCTATTCAAATGGCAAGAGCTAAAGGAATAAAAGTTGGTTTATTACGACCCATTACTTTGTTCCCATTTCCTTCTAAACGTTTATTTGAATTGTCAAAACAAGTTAAAGGTATTTTAACTGTTGAGATGAGTGCAGGACAAATGGTTGAAGATGTAAAATTAGCTGTAAAATGTTCAATACCGGTTGAGCATTATGGACGTATGGGTGGTATAATACCATCTCCGGCAGAAGTTTTAACAGCTCTTGAACAAAAAATTTTATAGGAGGATAAGAAAATGGCTGAAAAAATAACAACCAATGATATAGTAAAAGAAGAGAATCTGGTTTTTAGAAAAACCCCTCTTTTTATCGATAAACCATTAAGTTATTGTCCAGGTTGTGGACATGGAGTCGCTCATCGTTTGGTGCTAGAAACTATAGAAGAAATGGGTATTCAATCTGAAACTATTGGGGTAGCTCCAGTAGGTTGTTCAGTTTTAGCATACGAATTTATGGATATCGATATGCAACAAGCTGCTCATGGCAGAGCTCCTGCCTTAGCTACTGCTATTAAAAGACTACATCCTGAAAAATTTGTTTTTACTTACCAGGGCGATGGCGATTTAGCTGCTATAGGCACTGCTGAAACAATTCATGCTTGTAACCGTGGCGAAAATATTACAATTATTTTCATAAACAACGGTATTTATGGTATGACAGGTGGCCAGATGGCTCCAACTACTTTGCCAGGAATGAAATCATCAACATCACCTTACGGTCGTGATATTAAAACAATGGGTAATCCATTAAAAATTACTGAATTGGTTGCGCAATTGCCAGGAACGTATTACGTAACACGCCAGGCTGTTCATACACCAGGTGCAGTTCGCAAAGCTAAAAAAGCGATTAGAATGGCTTTTGAGAATCAAAAACTGAATAAAGGTGTTTCTTTTGTAGAAATTGTTTCGAATTGTAACTCTGGTTGGAAAATGGAACCTGTTCAGGCAAATGAATGGATGGTTGAAAATATGTTTCCATTTTTTCCACTTGGCGATATTAAGGTGCCTGCTGAACAAAAATAGATTTTAAATTTTAAATTAAAAACTTTAGAAAAATGACTGAAGAATTAATTATAGCCGGATTTGGTGGACAAGGAGTACTTTCGATGGGTAAAATCCTTTGCTACTCTGGTATTGTTCAAGGACAAGAAGTAACCTGGATGCCATCATACGGACCTGAAATGCGTGGTGGTACTGCAAACGTAACTGTTATATTAAGTGACGAACGTATTAGTTCTCCCATTGTTGGTGAGTTTGATACAGCCATAATACTTAACCAACAATCAATGGATAAATTTGAGAAAACGGTTAAAAAAGGGGGTACTTTGATTTATGATAGTAATGGTATTACTCGCCATCCTGAACGTAAAGACATTAATATCTACCTTGTTGATGCTGCCGAAGAGGCTTCCAAGATGGACTCAGCCAAAACATTTAACATGATTGTTTTAGGTGGATATTTAAAAATTAAACCTGTTGTTAAAATGGAAAATGTGGTTGCCGGTATTAAAAAATCGTTACCCGAAAGGTACCATCATTTAGTGCCTATGAATGAAAAAGCAATTGTTCGTGGAGCTGAAATTATAAAACAAATTCAGAAAGTTTAAGTAAGAATTTTTTATGTATAGAAATCCGAAGCACAGCGCTTCGGATTTTTTTCGTTTTATATTTTATTCGCATCTCAGTGCATTTGCAGGATTTGCATTTGCCGCTCTCCATGTTTGCCAGCCTACAGTTAGTAACACCATTGCCATAGCCATTCCACCTCCAACAAGAAATATAGGTAATCCAAGGTGAAAATTAGATGGAAAGACAGATAGATAACCCGTCATGGCCATTATTGAAACTGGGGTTGCTAGTATTACTGCTACTAAAACTTGGATTATTATTCCTTTAGAAAGCCTGAGCATAATACTTGGAATAGAAGCACCAAATACTTTCCGAATACTTATTACCCTTCGGTTTCGTTCAGCAATAAACAATGAAAGACCGAATATACCTACCAAAGAAGTAATAATTGTCAGATAAAAGAAAAGATTTAAAAGTTGTGCTGCCGACATAAATGATTTGGCTTCGGTGGTATCATAAATTACATCGTTATGGTATTTTAACTCTATGGGAATATCGGCATTAAATGATTTTAATGTTTTTATTATATATTGATGGGCCGTTTCACGTTTTGAAGGATCTATTCTTATAGTTAAGCATGGTGATAATTCTGAGCCTGTAGTGATTAATAATGGAACATGATCGAAAATTGGAGGTATGGCTCTGTACGAATCAATAATACCAATAATAATAAATTGTTTATTCCCAATCATAACTATTTTTCCAACAGGATTTTCGTATTCAAGAACATCTGCTACCATTTTATTAATTACTACAGAGTTTTCTGCATCTGATGGGAATTTATGCGAAAAGAAACGTCCATCAAGTATTGAAATATTAAAAACATTACAATAATCCTCTTCAAAATTATATATTGATGCCATTGTTTTGTTATCCTTATCTTTCCAATCCGATGAGAAATTAACACCATATTCAGGTATTGTAGATCCCCACGAAACAAATTCAATCACGGGATTCTTTAATAGTTCCTCTTTAACTTTATGTAAATTTCCCCATTGGTTACCTGAGATACAGATTACATTCTCAGAATTATATCTTTTGTATTCATCACTGCCAAGAAAATTACCATGTTTGTTCATGGCCAGAATAGTTTGAATAAAAATGATTGCCAGGAAAAATTGGAAAGTGGTTAGTATCCAACGCGAGTATCCTTTTCCGCCAAGTGCAAAAACCGAGGGTTTCATAAGTGATACAGGTTTGAGGAAAGAGTATCGGAGAGCAGGATATAATCCTGCAATAAGAATCGTAACAATAAGAATTAATGCTAACAAACTTAATGTGCCAGGGCTAGATTCCAATTGTATATTTGTGTCCATTAATGCATTAAACCTGGGTAATGCAAGTTTGATTACAATAATAGCCAAGTTAAATGCTATAATAGTTGAAAGAATTGTATCGGTAAGAAACTGCATTATAATATGCTTTTGCCTTGCTCCAACAACTTTTCGAATGCCAATTTCTTTATTACGGGTAGAGAAAAGAATATTGGTTAAGTTTATATAATTAAGACTTGTAATTATTAATACGAAGAAGCCCCCAAAAAGGAAAATAATGAGTTTACCCTGGCTATTTCCAAAAGTTCCTTTCATATGAATTTCTTTGAGAGGCAAAAGAAAAACTCCTATGTTATTAATTTCTACAGGTATTTTGTACGATAATTCTATTTTATTATTTAACTTATTATAGTCTGTTCCTTCTTTAAGCAATAAATAGGTTATAAAAGATGAGCCTTGATATTCGTCTGGTTTTAACCATCTGTGCGATTTCGTTACTCCAAATGGAATGAGAATATCCAATTTTAGATGTGTATTTGATGCAAATTCTTTAAATATTCCTGTTACAATAAAGTCCGATTTTTGACCATCAAGGTTCAGATTCATTGTACTTCCTATTGGATTTTTTTTACCAAAATAACGTTGAGCAACAATTTCAGATATAACCACTGTATTAATTTCATTCGATGGTGAGCCTTCTAAAAATGAAAATGTTAAAATCTGAAAAATGTTCGAATCAGCAGCATATACATTATCCTCATAGAAAATGTTTTCACCTACCCTAACAGGTGTATTTGCATAATTAAATAACCTTGTGAATCTTTCAATTTCTGGAAATAAGTTCTTTAGGGCTGGTCCGTCTGGTCCAAAATTAGTTGGGACCCATTTTAATTGATCAAAATCTCCTTTGAGGTAGACCCGATATATATTGTCAGCTTTATTGTGCATGCTTTCATAGCTGAGTTCATGATGAGCATATAGAATTGCAAGTACAGCCGAAGCTAAACCGATGGTTAGTCCACCGATATTTATAATGGATACTGTTCTATTTTTTATTAGACTTCTCCAGGCTGTGATTATATAATTTATTAACATAGTATTTTGTTTATTATTTTATTTTAAATAAGCATATCCAAATAAGCATTCTAACCCTGGCAAAATCTTAGGATATTTTACAGGATAGGTTATTAGTCCTTTAGCATTCATGAATAAATAGGAGTTGAATTGGTATTTATATCCTGCATCCAAACCAACCAGAAATGATGTTTGTTCAGGAAAATTTTTAGACCATGAATAACCGCTATTAAACCCTAAGTAAACATCATTATTATCTCCATATTCCTTATTATGTAAAAAATGATATCTCATTCCAATGCTAGTTACAAAAACAGGGTGTTTTTCTTTTTTTATAAACCAATCACTTAAAAGGTATTCTGAACTAAGCTTTACAGAAGTTGAAGGTGCAATTGTATATTCTATCTCAATATTTACTAATCCATAAATTAGTTTTAATGGATTTGTCGATATTAGAATTGTTCCAGGTTGATTCATGAGTTGCGCTATTGATTGACTGCAAAATAATAGAATCATTGAAATGAATAAAATTAATTTAATTGCTTTCATTTGATTTTTATTTTATAATTTATTCTAATAAAATAAACGAATATTAGTTTTCAGCATAAAATTCTCCAGTATATCCATTCATTCTTGCTCCTAATCCCCAAACAGCAAATGGTTTAACAAGGATGTTTCCCCAAAACCCCATATCAATTGCCCACCAGGTTTTTCTAACATATTTTTTATTTATTTTAGGGGTAAGTGGAATGAACAAATTTGCTACATCATTACTCTCATCAATATGAATATCAATATATTTAGAAGATTTATTTGAAAAATCAAATGCGTTAAGATCGATATACTTAATATTTCGGTTAAGATGAGTATTAAAATAAATTCGTCCGTTTGAAAGATCACAAACAATTTGCCATAAATTGTTCCCTAAATCGAGTAGCCGAAGCATATCGAAGCTATAATCAATAATTGGTTTTTGAGGATTTTCGGAGTAAAGTCTTATTAACTCACTCGCTCTTACAGTTCGTTTGGTGTTTTCTTTATCCTGAATATCTATTACTCTGCTACCTCCATACCCAGAATATAATGCGAGTGAATCTAAATCACTTTTATAAGTAGTATTACAAAGTATTTTGTGAGGCATATTTTCTCCTTTATAAATACATACTTTCCCATCAATAAATTCGACAATTGCAGTATTTCCTAGCTTGTCTGCTAAAAAGAAATGCCAACGGCAGGTTCCATCAATGTTGAATGTTGAAAGACTTTCAATTGCTTCATCAACGGTTGAAAAACAATCGAGAATATACTGCATCCAGAAATTTGTATGAAAGGTTGGCTTGGTTTCATCTACAGGGTACAAAGTTTGCATAAGGGTCATTTCTCCAATGTACAAACCTGCTTCGTTCATTCCGCCATCAATCAAATCGCGACCAAAAATTGTGTAGGTAATTGAACCAAACTTAGATGTCCATTTCAAACGAAGACTATCTTTCTTTTTTCCTTTGCGGAAATCCTCCCATGATAAGCTCTCTTTTTCAATTCCACGTGGATTAACGACAACCATTCCTGGAAACGTAACATAATCATCAAGATTATGAGCAACTATTATTGTATCATTAGTTGAGATTTGAAAAGTTGAACAAGTATGTCGGGCTTGTGCAACTGAATGATTATTTGCGAATACTAAAACAAAAAGGATTAACACCAAAGACACATAAATATTTTTCATTTTGTTCGGTTTTATTTTTTCCATATTTTATTTTAATCTGGTTCATATTATTCAACTAGTATGCCATCGTTAATAAGTATCAAATATTCAGCATGTTATAATTATTAGAGATATTGCTTACATAACTAATTTGTTACAAAATCATCCAATAGATGTATCAAAATCATACAATGCATTTACTTTCTATAATTTTCTGATTACTTTTGATTAAATATAAATAATTTCCAATGGAAGGAACCATTTTAATTGTTGATGATAACCCAAGTGTTATAGAATCTCTGTCGCTATATTTAAAGAGAAAAGTGAGCAAGGTAATATCAACTGCTAATCCTAAAAGAATAATTGAAATACTTCAAAAGGAGTACATTGATATTGTAATCCTTGATATGAATTTCGAATCATTAGATAATACTGGTCAAGAAGGTCTTTACTGGCTAAGCGAAATAAAAAAAATAAATTCTGATCAGGTGGTTATCATGATAACAGCTTATGGTGATGTTGAACTTGCCGTTAAAGCACTAAAATTAGGAGCTGTTAATTTTATTTTAAAACCCTGGGATAATCAGAAATTATTGGCTACAATAACTAGTGGGTTGGAATTGAGCAAATCACGCCGTGAGGTTTCTATGCTAAGAATACAACAGAATCAGCTAAAACAAAGTTTTAATACTCAGTATCAAAGTATGCTTGGTAATTCACAAGTTATGCATAATATATTTCGTACCATTGAAAAGGTTGCTCCAACTGATGCCAATATTCTTATTCTAGGTGAAAATGGTACAGGTAAAGAATTGGTTGCACGCGAAATTCACAGGTTATCATCCAGATCAAAAGATATTTTTTTAAGTATCGATATGGGTACGATAACCGAATCGCTCTTTGAGAGTGAGCTTTTTGGCTACAAAAAAGGAGCATTTACGGATGCCCGAGAAGATAAAACAGGCCGTTTGGTTTTGGCAAATGAGGGCACTCTTTTTTTAGATGAGATTGGAAACCTATCGCAAGCAATGCAAGCAAAGCTGCTGACAGTAATTCAAAACAGAGAATTAACACCTGTGGGTGGCTCCGAACCAATATCTATTGATGTTAGACTTATTTGTGCCACGAATCGTAATGTAAATGAAATGGTCGCCAACAATATGTTTCGGGAGGATTTACTCTACAGAATTAATACGATACAAATTGAATTACCTCCACTTCGTTCCAGAGGAGATGATATAATTCTTATTGCAAATTATTATTTGCAGAAATACGCCGAAAAATATAATAAAGCGAATTTGTCGTTTAGCAGCAGTACAATTGAACTATTATTGGCATATCAATGGCCCGGAAATGTCAGAGAACTTAGTCATGCTGTAGAAAGAGCCGCAATTATGTGTGAAGGGAAAATTATTCCACCTACTGATCTTCTTTTGCAAAAGCCAGGTAAATCTATAAGTCTAACAGATAAACCAATAAGTCTTAATGAAGCTGAAAAAATAGTTATTACAGGCGCATTAAAACGGAACAAAGGCAATTTATCGGCGGTTGCTAAAGAATTAGGTGTTGGCAGACAAACACTGTATCGCAAAATTAAAGATTATGGTTTGTAATTTAAAAACTGATAATTAAGTAAAATGATTTTAAAAAGATTTTATATAAACATCTTGTTGCGCATATTCGGGATTCTCATCAATTGTTTTGCAATTGCGTTTGTTCTTGTGCCTCAACCGGATTGGTTTTATTTTATTAATCTGCTTATTGTCCTTCTAATTCAGGTTTTTTTGTTGGTTCGTAGCCAAAATATTATGAATAAAGAACTTGATCAGCTTTTCGATTCTCTTGATTGTTCAGATACTACGATGAGTTTTATGAGTAAGAAAAGAGATACTCAGTTTCAAAACATTTACAAGCGATTTGATGTCATAATGGAACGAATGCAGGATCTTAAGATTGATAGCTTGCAAAAGAACGAATATCTCACAACGCTGTTTGAGCATATTAATATCGGAATAATCTCACTCTCGAATAATGAGATTATAAAAATGATGAATTCTACTGCAAAAAAAATAGTAGGAAAGGGAAACCTGAATAATCTGAATGACTTACGGGAAATTGATACTGCACTCGCTAATGCAATCTCTGGAATTAAACCCGATGAATCAAAACTTGTAAGTATTTATCGCGATGGATATTTGCAGCATCTTACTATTAGAGCTGCTTATCTTAAATTCAAAAAAGAAGAAATAAAAATTATATCATTTCAAAACATCAGAGGTGAGCTTGATGAGCGTGAGATGGAAGGTTGGCAAAAACTAATCCGTGTGCTTACTCATGAACTAATGAACTCTGCGGGTCCAATTAATTCAACAATTTCTACTTTATTGGAAATTCTTACTGAAAATACCCAAACCTCTGGAAAGGTTGTAGAGATCTCTCCAGAAATAATTACCGATACAATAAAAGGCCTTAAAATTATTGAAGAACGCAGCAAAGGAATGATTGATTTTGTTACCCGATTCAGAAGTTTGACTCTTATTCCTCATCCAGTTTTTATGCAAATCGATGTGGATGACCTAATCAATAATACGATGGTTTTAATGCATGATGAAGCAGAAAAAGCAGGTGTGAATTTGATATACAAAACAGGATATTCGAATTTATATGCAAATGCAGACAAAGGTATGCTTGAACAAATACTTATCAACCTGATTAAAAATTCCTTCGACGCATTAAAAAATACAGATAACCCAGTAGTTGGTATTTCAGTCTGGAGTGATCATAATACTGCTGTTTATATTGATATCTCTGATAATGGGGGAGGAATACCTCAGGAAATTCAGGATAAGATTTTTGTTCCTTTCTATACAACACGAAAGAATGGCACTGGAATAGGACTAAGTTTATCTCGACAATTAGCAAATATACAAGGTGGTGCTTTGGCTTTAACCAAATCGACAAAAGATGAAACGATTTTTACACTTAAGATTAAAGGCGAATAAAAA
>JAIFLC010000184.1 GCA_020049295.1 Bacteroidota bacterium | reverse complement strand
CAGTTTATGAGTTCTTTTTTAGCGGGCTATTCGCCTGAACTCAAAATGATGTTACTTGGTCGATTCTTTTTTGGTTTAGGTGCTGAAACAAGCATAGTTGTTGTAAGCAAGATTCTTGTTAAATGGTTTAAAGGAAAAGACCTTGCATTGGCGTTTGGGTTAAAAGTTGGTTTTGGCCGATTGGGAACGTTTGCAGCATTAAATATTTCACCTGTTTTAGCCGGAAATGGCGAAGGATTAAACATGGCCATTTGGTTTGCTGCAATGCTGGTTTGTATAGGTTTATTAGCATTTATGGTTTATATACTTATCGATTTAAAAACTGATAAGAAAACTGAAAAAGTAAGCTTACTAACAGAAAAAGATACGTTTAAAATGAGTGATATTGGAGGATTACTTACAAACCGCTCATATCTGTTTATTGCACTACTTTGTGTAACTTTTTATTCAGCGGTATTTCCATTTGTAGCTTTTGCACCCGATTTTTTTGCTAATAAGTTTGGGATGTCAACCATACAGAGCGGACAGATAACATCATTATTACCATTAGGCACCATGATTTTTACACCAATTTTTGGTTTTTTTATTGATCGTGTAGGCAAAAGTGCAAGTGTTATGATGTTTGGCTCATCGGTGCTTTTATTAGTTCATTTAAGTTTTGCACTCACAAATATCCCACCCTATTTACCCATGATTCTTTTAGGAATAGCTTTTTCGTTAGTTCCTGCTGCTATGTGGCCATCAATGGTAAAACTGGTTCCCGAAAAACAAATCGGAACTGCCTACGGATTAATGTATTCGATTCAAAATTTAGGACTTTGGGGATTCCCTATTCTAGCAGGAATGATACTTGATAAAACAAATCAAGGCAATCCAGCAATACTAAATTACGCCTACACCATATTACTTTTTGCGTTCCTCGGTCTGTTGGGAGTAATATTTGGTTTAATGCTCAAATTCAACGATAAAAAGTATAATCTGGGGATAGATAGAGCGCTGAATAAAATGTAACTAAAAAACCCTTGTAATAATTAGGGTATTCAAAACAAAAAGCCCCTGTGCTTTTAGCACAAAGGCTTTACCTTGTAGCGAGAGCGAGAATTACTTCGTGATTATCATAGGGAACGCTTAACATCAAAACAAACATTCTTTTCAATTAATTATTATTTGCCCACCTGCTCATTTAAAACTTTCAGTTTAATTCGCATTTGGGCAAATAAAAAATCCCGGTTTGCACCGGGATCGTTTGTTTTGATGTAGCGAGAGCGAGAATTGAACTCGCGACCTCATGATTATGAATCATGCGCTCTAACCATCTGAGCTACCTCGCCAAAAATATTTATTAGAACGTTGTATTATCCTTTCGGGCTGCAAATATAAAATATTTTGGTTTATCTTGTTAAAAGAATTTGAAAAATTCTGATTTTTTTATATATATTGCAGAATATGATGAAAATAAATGAACAAAAAAGAATGAAAAAGAAATTTGAACTTGAATACACTCTTAATGCATCTCCTAAAATAATTTTCCCTCGTTTATCAACACCTAGTGGATTAGCTGAATGGTTTGCCGATGATATTAATATTGTAGGAAATATTTTTACTTTCAGCTGGGATCAGGTCGAACAACAGGCTGAAATGTTAACAAAGAAAGAAAATCAATGTATTCGGTTTAAATGGATTGATGATGATGATAAAGAAGATACATATTTTGAATTTAAAATTCATCAGGATGAACTAACCAGTGAAGTTGCATTAGTTATTACCGACTTTGCCGATGATAATGAAATAGCTGGAGCGAAAGAGCTATGGAATTCTCAAATTTCTGATCTTAAAAGAGCATTAGGTATTTAATCTATTTTTGTATTTCATAAAATCCTTTACGTAAAATATCTTATTTTTGTAATCGTTTTAAAATAAAACCATAATCAATTGAAACGCCTACACCGATTTCTTTTAGAATCTTATCTTGGTCCACTGGTCATGACGTTTTTCATTTCTTTGTTTATTCTGCTGATGCAGTTTCTTTGGAAAATGATCGATGATTTAGCAGGAAAAGGACTTGACTGGACTGTAATTGCCGAGTTAATTGTTTATGCATCAGCACGATTGGTTCCTATGGCCTTACCTCTTGCTGTACTATTATCTTCAATTATGACTTTCGGAAATCTTGGTGAAAATTTTGAGCTAACTGCTATTAAATCAGCCGGTATTTCTTTACAGCGATTTATGCAGCCACTTATTTATCTTATTATCGTGGTAAGTATTTCCGCATTTTATTATTCAGATTACATAATTCCTTATACAAACCTTAAAGCAGGTGCACTTATATATGATGTTAAACACCAAAGACCTGAACTACAAATAAATGAGGGTATTTTCTATAATGGAATTGAAGGATACAGTATAAAAATTGCAAAAAAGAATCACAAAACGAATCTGTTGCAAAATATAATGGTTTACGATCATAAAAATGGCAAAGAAAACGTGCAGGTAACAGTTGCTGATTCGGGATATATGCGCATGACTGCAGATGAAGCTAATATTATTCTTACACTATATCATGGTTCTACTTATGAAGAGGTTGATGAACCTAAAAAAGATAGACGAAAACCTGACAAAAAGTTTCCTCATCAACGGGTTTATTTTGATGAACAAACTGTAATCTTTGAGCTTTCAGGTCTTGATTTTAGCCGATCTGATGAAGATCTCTTCAAAGATAATTACCAAATGCTTAATATCTCACAACTAGAGTATTTTGAAGACTCACTTAAGAAAGAATATTCTGAGATAATTGCTGATTTCTCAAAAACACTAATCTCTGATAATTACTTTAAGAATGAGAGAAATTTACAAAACGACATTAAATATCAAATAAAGAAGAAGCAAAATAAGGTAAACAAATCTGAAAAAGAAAAAACCACCTTAGAAAGAGATATTTCAAAAATTATTGACAATAAAAAACCAAGGATTAAGCCTAAACTAGCTAATGCTGACAGTAGTAATTTAGCCAATATATTAAACACAGATAGTATTAATAATCAAACAATTGATACTAACCTAATAGCAAAAAATGATTCAATAATAAAGCAGAACTTCAATATTGATACTGCTTTTAATCATCTTGCAGTAGCCGAAAAAAACGAAGCCATTCGTTACGCATTAACCTATGCACGGGCAACCCAGAACTCCGTTGAAAACTCAAAAAAACATTTTAACTATAAACAGGACCGAATAAGAAGACATCAGATCGAATGGCACAGAAAGTTTTCATTATCTTTTGCTTGTTTTGTTTTTTTCTTTATAGGTGCTCCACTTGGAGCAATTGTTCGTAAGGGTGGATTTGGTACTCCCGTGGTTATGTCTATTTTCCTGTTTATTTTTTATTATATTTTATCCATTTCAGGAGAAAAATTTGTTCGTGAAGGAGTTTTACCAGCCTATATTGGCATGTGGATTTCATCCTTTATCTTAATGCCTTTAGGTATCTTTTTAACGTATAAAGCTACAACTGACTCAGTTATTCTTAATTCCGATACATATTTCACAATGATTAAGAAGTTGGTAGCAAGACTGTCGAAGAAAAAACCAGATTCCAAGGAATAGATATGAATATTCTTATCATATCAAATAAGGCAATCTATCCACGTGATGGTGGCAATTTGGCTATTATGAACCTTGCTACAGGATATGCCAACCAAGGCCACAAAGTAGTTATTTTGAATATGATTACTTACAAACACCAAAACCGACCAGAAGACATAGATGCTCTTAAAAAATTAAATATTGAAATAATTGGTGTTAAAGTAGATACACATATTTCGTTTTTTAAACTTATAAAAAACATTGTTTTATCCAATAAGCCTTATAATCTGGAACGATTTATATCCCCAGAATTTTCTCAAAAAATCATTCACCTGATTTCGACTCAATCGTTTGATTTTATTCAACTTGAAAGTCTTTATATACTTCCTTATTTTGAATTAATTAGAAAATATCATAAGGGGAATATTATTTACAGATCACATAATATTGAATATATTATCTGGAAGGAGAATGCCAACTATTCTAAATCACTACTTAAAAAAATCTATTTTAAATTTCTTGCAAAAAGATTAAAGAATTATGAGCAGAAAATAATAAACAGGTATGATATTATCTTACCAATTGCTCAAACAGATGCTTTTCATTACAATCAATTTAAAAACAATAAACCATTATTGGTTACTCCATTTGGGATTAATACTGCTTATTACACTAGTTTAAGTAAACAAAAAACAATTAAAAAAGACACTCCATCATTACTATTTTTGGGATCGCTTGATTGGATACCAAATCAAATGGGATTAATCTGGTTTATAAATCATGTTTTACCAAGAGTTTGTAAAACCATTCCTGAGATTAAATTAAACGTAGCAGGCAGAAATGCTCCGGGATGGCTAATAAAGAAACTATATAACCGCAACATACACTATTTTGGAACTATTGATAATGCAACTGATTTTATTTTAACAGATGGGATATTTATAGTTCCTTTATTTGTCGGAAGCGGAATGCGTGTTAAAATCATTGAAGCCATGGCTCTTGGTAAATGCATTATTTCAACACCCAAAGGTATAGAAGGATTAAATATTACAGCAAATGAAATTATGATTGCGGAAACTGCTGATCAATTTACAGACAGCATTATTAATCTAATTAGAAATTCCGAAAAACAAAATGAATTAGGTGTTTTGGCTCAACAACGAGCCAATTCAGATTATGATTCGGATACGATTGCAAGAAATGTACTAAATTTTATAAATCAACATTAAAATGGAAATCCTTTTTTGGATACTCATCGCAATTCTCATTTATTCGTACATTGGATATCCATTGCTTATTTTCTGCTTGTCATGGGTCATTAAAACTGTTGTAAGAAAAAAAGAAGATCATCATCTTAGTTACGAGCCACATGTAACACTTTTTGTCTCGGCATTTAACGAAATTAACTATGTACATCAAAAGGTTGCAAATTCATTTGAACTAGATTATCCAAAGGACAAACTGCAAATTGTGTGGATAACAGATGGATCGACAGACGGAACGGAAAATGAGCTGAAAAAATACTCTGAAATAAAGGTTTACCACGAAAATGAAAGAAAAGGTAAAGTTAATGCCATAAATAGAGGGATGCAATTTGTTGATACCCCTATAGTTGTCTTTTCAGACGCAAACTCTATGCTCAACAAAAATTGCATTAAAGCAATTGTACATGAATTTAAAGATAAAACAACTGGATGTGTAGCAGGCGAAAAAAGAATTATTCCGTACGCAAAAGATAATGCGGTTAGTTCAGGAGAAAACTTGTATTGGAAATATGAATCGCTGATAAAGCAATGCGAATCGAATATCAACTCAACCATTGGCGCAGTAGGCGAGCTATTTGCTATTCGTACGGAGTTATTCTCAGTAATTGAAAACGATACAATACTTGATGATTTTGTAATATCTCTGGGTATTGCACAGAAAGGATTTAAAATTAAATATACTTCAAAAGCATTTGCCGAAGAAAGAGCCTCGGAAAGTATTAATGAGGAATTAAAACGCAAAAACAGAATTGGATATGGCGCATTTCAAACCTTATTCAGGTTAACAGGATTGCTAAATCCCTTTCAGAATCCTTTTTTATCATTCCAGTATATATCACACAAAGTAATCCGATGGACCGTTATTCCCTTTTCTTTACCACTTATATTTATTTTAAATGTTTTTTTACTATTTACTTCATCACAAAAAGAGCTATTTCTAATGTTCTTTTTAATCCAGACTATCTTTTATTTATTTGTCATAATTGGATACTTTCTGCAAACAAAAAGGACCAAGTTTAAAATAATCTTCACACCCTATTACATATTTATAATGAACTATTCATTAATAATTGGATTTATCAGGTATATTAAAAAGACTCAATCGGTAAATTGGGAGCGCTCAAAAAGAGGTTAGATCCTGCAATTTAATAATCATTATTTTAGTATTTTATCAACTCTTATTATACTTTTGCAAAAGATTTTTTCTTTTAAAACAGTTACATCATGTCTACAAATGATATCCAGCAACAAAAACTAAATACCATTGAAGAAGCAATCGAAGAAATTAAGGCAGGGAAAGTCTTAATTGTTGTCGATGATGAAGATCGAGAGAATGAGGGTGATTTTGTAGTTGCAGCCGAGCTTATTACTCCCGAAATTGTGAATTTTATGGCCACTCATGGACGAGGATTAATATGCACGCCACTTCCTGAAGATCGTTGCAAAGAACTTGACCTCGAACTTATGGTTGGCAATAATACAGCATTACATGCTACTCCATTTACAGTTTCTGTTGATTTACTCGGAAATGGTTGCACAACTGGAATTTCAGTGGCAGACCGTGCAAAAACCATAAAAGCATTGGTTGATCCAGCTACTAAACCAGAAGACTTAGCACGACCTGGACATATTTTTCCGCTAAAATCTCGTCAAAGAGGAGTTATACGAAGGGCTGGACATACTGAGGCTGTTGTTGATCTTACCCGTATGGCTGGATTAAAACCTGGTGGTGCACTGGTAGAAATTATGAATGAAGATGGAACAATGGCCAGATTACCTCAGCTTTTTAAAATTGCCAAAAAATTTAATCTAAAAATAATTTCTATTGCTGATTTAATAAAATACCGACTTAAAGAAGATAGTCTTATAGAGCGTGGTGTAAGAGTAAAACTTCCAACTGAATATGGCGATTTCGAATTAGTGCCATATCTACAGAAATCAAATGGGCTAGAGCATGTAGCTATAATAAAAGGAGCATGGACACCCGATGAAGCAGTTTGTGTTCGCGTTCACTCTTCATGTGTTACTGGCGATATTTTTGCATCTAAACGTTGCGATTGTGGCCAACAGCTGCATCTTGCAATGCAAAAAATTGAAAAAGCAGGAAAAGGAGTGATTCTATATATGAACCAAGAAGGACGTGGAATTGGACTATTCAATAAAATAAAAGCATACAAATTGCAGGAAGAGGGAATGGATACAGTTGAAGCAAATATAGAACTTGGTTTTAAAGAAGACGAAAGAGATTATGGTGTAGGTGCAAGTATTTTACGTGATCTTGGTTTAGGTAAAATTCGTTTGCTAACAAACAATCCTGTGAAACGAAAAGGCCTTGAAGCTTATGGATTAATTGTAACTGAAAATATTCCGCTCCAAATAGAGCCTAATAAGCATAATAAGTTTTATCTCGAAACTAAAAGAGTGAAAATGGGGCATACTCTTGAATTAGCTAAATATAATCATCCCGAAAAAAACAGTTAAGTTGATCGTTGGTTAATATAGTTTTTTCAGTTAATCTTCGACTTTATCAATTTGTATAATTCTTCTGGAGTAATTTTATTCTGCTTGCAAAATACTTCAACACTTTCACTCTGATCAATGGTTTGAAATCCATTTTCCTTTAGCACTGCTGCTAATGACTCATAAGTTATAATCAAAACATCCTCTGCAAAATCATTTAACGACAAATTCTCAGGATTAGCGATATCAGGAATTTCAACATTCTTACCTATACATTCCGAAAAACGTTTTCCAGAATCTAGAATCCAATTAAATGGTTGGTAATTATAATTTGTACCAGCAAAAACAAAAACAGTAATACAAAAAATCAGAATAAGCTCCTTTAAATAAACCAACCTAAACTTTTCTGCTCTAAAATATGAAACCATTAACTGCCAATTAATTATGAAAATATGAATCATTCCAAAAACTACAAAAAGGTAGGAAAAAATGGTATGC
>JAIFLC010000090.1 GCA_020049295.1 Bacteroidota bacterium | reverse complement strand
GTGCCGATACTTATTTGCAGCAAGAATTAGAATCGTCGTTTATTTATGAAGACACTCCAGATCAATTAATTACAACCAAATCGGTTAAAGACGACATGGAATTACCTGTTCCAATGGACCGGCTTATTTGTGGAGATGTTGGTTTTGGTAAAACTGAAATAGCTATAAGAGCTGCATTTAAGGCCGTTACAGACAATAAGCAGGTTGCTGTTTTAGTCCCAACAACCATTTTAGCATTACAGCATTACAAAACATTTAAAGATCGACTTGCAAATTTTCCATGTACTGTTGATCATATAAGTAGATTACGACCACAAAAATCACAAACCGAAATAATAAAAAAACTTGCTGAAGGAAAAATTGATATAATAATAGGTACTCACCGAATAGTTTCAAATGAAATTAAGTTTAAAGATTTAGGCCTTCTTATTATTGATGAAGAACAAAAATTTGGAGTATCAGTAAAAGAAAAACTAAAAAAGCTAAAACTAAATATTGACACTTTAACCTTAACAGCAACGCCAATACCTCGTACCTTACAATTTTCAATGATGGGAGCCCGCGATTTATCAATCATTAATACACCTCCACCAAATCGTTATCCCATTATTACTGAACTGCATACATTTAACGAAGATATTATAAGAGAAGCCATAAACTACGAATTTCATCGCAATGGACAAGTGTTCTTTATTCATAATAGAGTTCAGAACATAGAGGAAATTGAGAAACTGATTAACAAACTTTGTCCTGATGTAAAAACAATAGTTGCACATGGTCAAATGGAGCCTCGAAAGCTCGAAAAAGTAATGCTCGATTTTATTAATTATGATTATGACGTTCTTATTGCCACAACGATTATTGAATCAGGCTTAGATATACCCAACACAAATACTATCCTTATAAACAATGCGCAGAACTTTGGTTTAAGCGATTTACATCAACTCAGAGGTCGTGTAGGACGATCGAATAAAAAAGCATTCTGTTATTTGCTTGCTCCACCATTAACATCACTCACGCAAGATGCACGAAGAAGACTAAAAGCAATTGAAGAATTCTCGGAACTTGGAAGCGGTTTTAACATTGCCATGCAAGATTTAGATATACGTGGTGCTGGAAATCTTCTGGGAGCCGAACAAAGTGGATTTATAACGGATATTGGTTTCGAAACATACCAAAGAATTTTAAATGAAGCATTGCTTGAGTTAAAAGAATCTGACTTCCAGGATTTATACCAGCAAGAGCAAAAGCTTGAATTAGAAAAGCAAATTCATCAACAAAAATTTATTACAGATTGTCAGATAGATACCGACCTCGAGCTACTATTTCCAGAATCATATATCAGCAATATATCCGAAAGAATCAGGCTTTACCGAGAATTAGACAATCTTGAAACAGACTTAAAACTTGCCGAATTTGAAAGCCAATTGATAGATCGATTTGGCAAAATACCCGAACAAACCATTGAACTTATTAATGTTGTAAGATTGCGATGGCTAGCAGTATCTCTTGGATTTGAGAAAATTATTTTAAAAAAGAACACCTTAGTATTATATTTCATAAGCAATCAGGATTCTGCATATTACAAATCACCTGTTTTTCCAAAAGTTTTGCAATTTGTACAGCAAAACCCAAAGGCCATAGCGATCAAGGAATCAAATAAGCGATTATCAATGACCATAAATAAGATAGAAACAATCCGCAAAGCAATTGATGTTTTAGTTAAAATACCTATATAATTATACTGTTATGATTTTAATCATTTCATATATGTAATTTATTTCATACTTTTATGTCCTTGATTTTTTTGACATTATTAAAAACAGTCGCTGGAGTAGAATTATGAATTTGACCATTGATATTGGCAATACCAGAACAAAACTTGCCCTAGTAAAAAAATCAGATTTAATAGAGATATTCATCAAAGATGATATTTCTGTTTCTACTATTCAAGAAATACTAAAAAAATACCCATCAGTAAATAAATCAATTCTTTCGACAGTTCGTAAAATTGACCCCTCGATTTATTCATACTTAAAATCAACGTTTACCCATTTTGTTGAATTAAGCGAAAATACGAAGCTTCCGATCGAAAATTTGTATAAAACAAAAATTACATTGGGAAAAGATCGATTAGCAGCAGTTGTTGGTGCAAACAATATTTTTCCTAACATGAACGTTTTGGTTATTGATATGGGAACAGCCATAACCTACGATTTTATTAATGAGAACAATCAGTTCTTAGGTGGCAATATATCTCCCGGATTAGAAATGAGGTACAAAGCATTAAATCATTTTACACGTCAACTCCCATTACTTGAAAAGGAAAACGACTTTGAGCTCATTGGCGATTCAACAAAAGGGGCAATAGTTTCAGGCGTTCAAAATGGGATCATTTTTGAAATAGATGGATATATTAATGAGCTTAAGAATAAATTAGACGAATTAGTTACAATTTTAACAGGTGGTGATGCAATTTTTTTTGATAAGAGACTAAAAAATACCATCTTTGTAAACTCAAATTTAAATTTTATTGGATTAAACAGAATACTAGAATACAATACACAAAATGATTAAAAAATCTTTATTAATTTTTTCGCTATTATTTTTAACAATCAGCATAACATTTGGACAAAGTATAACAAATTCTCCTTATACTTATTATGGAATTGGCGAGATTGACAGAGGCGGATTTGGCATGAACAGGGCCATGGGAAATCTATCGACAGGTTTACGAAAACCAAACCAGATTAACTTTCTAAATCCTGCATCAATTAGTGCTCAAGATACTATGTCGTTTATTTTCGATGTAGGCGTTTCAGGAACAACAAAAAAACTAAGTACAAACTCCTTAAATTCCGAATATCAAAATTTTTATTTTGATCATTTAGCCATTTCTTTTCCTATTCAAAAGTGGTGGTTCACAAGTATTGGAATAGTTCCCTATTCGAGAGTAGGTTACAATATTGAAACATCTGAACTTGTTCCTGAGCTCGATACCATTAATGCAATAAATAATTTCTACGGAAACGGAGGTATTAATCAGGTCTTCTTGTCAAATTCTTTCAAAATCACCAAGAAACTGTCCGCCGGAATTAACCTTTCGTATCTTTTTGGTTCACTAGAAAAATACCAGGTACTTTCATTTGATAATCCTCAAAGCTATTCTACAATAGATATTGAAGAAATATCCTTACGAAAATTCGCATACGATTTAGGACTACAATATTCAGGAACCATTTCAGAAAAATATTTCTACACTCTTGGATTAGCCTATTCAAGCAAAGTAAAATTCAATGCCAATAAAACAACATCAACCTTTATGGCCGAGAATTTCATTTATTTCGATATTAACATTCTTGATTATTTAGCCATTAAAACATATTATACTGATACAATTACCAGCTCAGCAGTTAGTAACTATAATATTGAAATACCTGCCAAATTAAGCATAGGATTTACTACCGGAATAAAAGATAAATTAAGCCTTGGTTTTGATTTTTCTATGCAAGATTGGTCGAAAATAAAAGCATTAAACTCAACCAATATTTTTTCAAAAGATTTTAATTATAATTTTGGAATTGAATATACACCAAATAAATTTGCATTAAGAAATTATTTGAACTTAGTAAGTTATAGAGCAGGATTTTATTACAACACCGGCTATTTAACATTAAATAACACACAGATTTCTAGTTATGGCATAACATTTGGAGTAGGATTGCCAGTAACTAACAAAACAAGCATTAATTTATTTGGAAGTTATGGACAAAGGGGAACCGAAAACCTTGGCCTAATAAAAGAAGAATTTTGGGTATTTGGAATTAATTTAACACTTTATGATTTTTGGTTTTATAAAAGTAAATTTGAATAATAAAATAAGGAATAAAAGATGAAAACAGTAGTAAAAAGTTTGGTTATTGGACTATTAGTAACCCTTTCAGCAGTCGCAGTTTTTGGACAAAAGGGTGTTGAAGACGGATCTAAATACGGTCATGGTGAAGACAGTGTTCGATGCGTAATAAACTTGTCGCTTTACCGTGAGTATGTAAAACAAGGCAATTTTGCACCCGCAATAGCTCCATGGCAAATCGTTTATAACGAATGTCCTAAAGCAACTAAATACCTTTATATTGATGGTGTAAAGATGATTACTGAAGCTCTCGACAAAGAAACTGATGCAGCAAATAAAAAACTACTTGTTGATAGTTTAATGGAGGTATATGATACCCGTGTTAAATATTTTGGACAATTAGGATATGTTCTGGGTAGAAAAGGTATTGATTATAATAAATATAGTGAGAATACCCCTGAAAATTTAAAGATTGCTTACGATTTTCTTAAAAAATCATTGGAGACTGAAAGAATCCAAAGTGGTGCCCAAGAGCTTTTTACATTTATGCAAGTATCAGCTGATCTTTTTAAAGCTAAAATAAATGAAGGTACTCAGGTTGTTTCTGATTATGCATTAGCTTCAGACCTGATTGATCAGAACATTAAAAAACAACCTTCAGATGCAAATATGATTAAAGCTAAAGAAGCTGTGGATCAAATTTTTGAATCGAGCGGAGCTGCTAGTTGTTCCGACTTGGTACCATATTACACTCAGAAATTCAAAGAAACTCCTGAAGATAAAGAGTTTTTGAAAAAAGCTGCATCTTTATTATCAGCAACCAAGTGTTCTGATGCTGATGTGTATTTTAAAATTCTAAGTAAACTTTATACCATCGAACCTACTCTTGAAGTTATTTATGAGCTTGGTAACTTAAATAGAATTAAAGAAAATTATGATGAAGCAACCAAATTTTACAAACAAGCGATCGATTTACAACAAGATAAACTAGTAAAATCAAAATATTACATCGAGTTAGGTGATTTGACCCGAAGAGCAGGAAATTACCCACTTGCGAGAACTTATGCATTAAATGCAATTGAGAATGATCCTAATAGTGGAGTTGCTTATATGCAAATAGGTCTTATTTATGCAGCAGCGAGCAAATCAATCAGCGAAGATGAATTTGAGCAGAAAACCGCATATTGGGCTGCAACCGATAAATTTGCAAAAGCTATGCAGGTTGATCCAAGTTTAAAAGATCAGGCAAATGAATTAATAAATACATACAAACCTCATTTTCCTGATACTGAAAATATTTTCTTTTATGGTTTAAAAGAAGGTGGTACGTATACAATTAAAGGTTGGATTAATGAAACTACAACAGTTAGATCAAGATAAGATTAACTTTAATTTTAAAATTAAAAATATAATAATTCCTGTTTTTACAGGAATTATTATATTTTTTAGCTCCTGCCAACAAAATTCTATTGAGAAGATTAATACGATAACCAGTAAATCAAATTTTCCTAGCCAATCATTAATTAATTCTGATATAGTTTATAGTGAGTCGGCCAAAACAGTCGTAATAATTAAATCCCCCGAAATTAATAGGTATCTAACAGCCGAAAGTCCTTACTCTGAATTTCCAAAAGGAATTTATGTTCAATTTTTTGATTCAACCCAAAAAGCAACATCTTATATCAGATCAGACTATGCCCACTTTGACGAAACCACAAGTATATGGATCGCAGAACACAATGTTGAGGCTGTAAATGTTGAAGGAGACACATTAAATACTGAATATCTGATCTGGAATCAGGGTTCAAAAAGAATCACATCAGATCGTTATGTCAGGATCATAAATAAAGATGGCATTTTGCATGGAAAAGGATTCGAGGCAAACCAGGATATGACAAACTGGCGAATAAAACAACCAACAGGAACACTCCTCTTTGAAAATGAAAAATAAATATCTCCAAGCCATTGAAATTTTATGGTTGGTTACAACTGTTTTATGTATTGCCACTGGTGTTCATCAAACCATTTATGAAAGCCTAAATAAAAGCTACCCGTTTTTTATCTTTGCAGTTCTTTCATTTCTAATGTATTTGTTCAGGCGAAATACAAGATTGAAAAAAACATCAGGTAAATAATAACACTAAGTTTATAAGGATAGTTATATAATGTCTCGCTTAAATAAATAGGATTATTTAATATATTCAGAAAAAAAGAATATACATTTTTTCGTTTTACGTCAAAAGATATTTATAAAATAGTAAATTTGCGATTCAATTATTTTTAGGAAAACAATAAAAAGAAGATAAAAAAATATTTATATTCGAAACGTTAATATTAAAGACAAATAATTAAACCGATGGCAACATTAGAGAAAATAAGAAACCGCGCAGGAGTATTAGTTGCAGTAGTAATAGGATTTGCACTGCTAGCATTTATTTTAGGTGATTTTTTGAATTCAGGAAGAACACTTTTTTCGAGTTCACAATTTGAAATAGCAGAAATCTCAGGCAAATCAGTTCCTTATCAAAAATATCAGGGTGAAGTTGACAGAATTTCCGAAATTAATAAGCTTATAAGCGGACAATCAGCCCTTGATGAAGCAAGTATATTACGTATCCGTGAAAATACATGGCAACAGATGGTTCGTAATTATGTCCTCGAAGATGAATATGATAGATTAGGTGTTAATGTTAGCAGTGAGGAAATGTGGGATATGATTATGGGAAAAAATACACATCCAATTGTTCAGCAATTTTTTGCTAATCCTGAAACAGGACAAGTAAATACAGCTAATTTATTGCGTTTTTTAAAATCTTATGATCAGGACCCAACAGGTCAGCAAAAAACAATATGGTTATTTATCGAAGAACAATTAGAGCAAGACCGTTTATTTAATAAATATTCAACCTTAATAAAAAAAGGATTATACTCAAATAACAAAGAAGCTATGGCTGAGATGAAAAAAGCAGCCAGAATGGTTGATTTTAATTTCATCGTTAGTCCATACAACTCATTAGCTGATAGTCTGGTTGAAGTAACAAGTGCTGATTTAAAAGAGTATTATGATTTGCACAAATCAGAGTATAAGCAAACTCCAGCAAGAAGTATTGAATATGTGAGTTTCGATATTGTACCTTCTGAATATGATAAAAAAGCTGCCGAAGAATGGATTAGCAGTATAACTGAAGATTTTAGAAATACGGATAGCGATAAAGAATTTATTAGTTTAAACAGTGACATTGCTTTTGATAACAACTTTTATAAAAAAGATGAATTACCTGAAAACTTAAAAGATCTGTTTGATGCAAAAGTAGGAACACTTGTTGGACCTTACTTTAGCGAAGGGGTTTATAATTTGGCAAAAGTATCAGAAATTAAAAATTTACCAGACTCAGTAAAAGCAAGACATATTTTATTACAACCAACTCAACAGGATGCAAATTATAGTCAGTTATATGCTACAGCTGATAGTTTAAAAAATCTTATTGAGAAAGGTGCAAACTTTGCTGCTTTAGCGAAAGAATTCTCAACCGACCGTGCTGCTAATGAAAAAGGTGGAGATTTGGGTTGGTTCAGAGCAAATATGATGGTTTCTCCATTTAGTGATACTTGTTTTAGCTCAAAAACTGGTGTAATAAAACTAGTAGCAACAAACTATGGATTACATATTGTTGAAGTAACTGCTAAAAGCCCTGAAATTAAAAAAGTTAAGCTTGCTACTTTAGGTCGAAAACTTGAACCTAGTGCAGAAACTGTGCAACAGACCTATTCATATGCCAGCAATTTTGTTGGAAACAATAACACCTACAGTAAATTTGTAAAAGCTATTGAAGACCAAAAGTTAACAAAAAAAGTGGCTAACAATATTCAAGAAGCAGATCAACAAGTAGCAGGACTTGAGGCATCAAGAGATTTTGTACGTTCAATCTATCAAACAGAAAAACAAGAGATAATAAAATCTGGAAATCAGGCCATTTTTGAGTTTGGTGA
>JAIFLC010000033.1 GCA_020049295.1 Bacteroidota bacterium | reverse complement strand
ATTTGCAATGGACGAAGGATGCTGCGTATGATTTTGATATAATAAAAGTCGGAAGTGATATCTATTTTAAATGCGGTGGAGGGAGTTCGGATTTCCTTGGTGGGGTTTATAAAGTAACTTCAACAACTACAGTTACAAATCTATTTGAAGAAGGGGGCCTTTTGCATACTCCTACATCAATTGCAGCTGATGCATCTGGAAATATTATTGCTTCAATTGTAAACGGTACTTATGTTACAAATTTCCAACTTGGAGTATTTATTTATGAAGGTTCTGTCTGGAAAAAAGTAAATGATACATTTAGTGAAGTTTCGATAACTGGATATTCAAGCGGCGTTCAGACAATTAATAATGATATTCATTTTGTTTATGGATTAAAGTCGAGTGAAAATGATGCTGGTGCTACTATTTTAAAAGCTAAAAAATATAGTAAATAGTAAATTAAAAATAATATAAATACAAAAAGCTAGGAGATTGTTAAATCCCCTGGCTTTATTTTTAATATTTTTTAGGCTATTTTGCTATCAATACACCTGTAATTATCCCAACAGCAACTCCACCAACCCCGATTAAAACTTTCTTTCCGGCAGCATTCCACCGTTCCTTTTTTAGGTGCTCATTTGCTAATTGGAGATTTTTCAACGTTTTATCAAGAGTATTTTGTGTATTATTCAACGTTATTTGGGTATTTGCAAGTGAATTCTGGGTAAAAGTTACAAGCTCCATCGCAGTTTTTTCAGCAGTACGGCTATTTTCAAGCAATTTCGCGTAGGAGTTTTCGTGATCAATAAGCCTGATCTCATATGCCTTTAAAAGATTTCTGCATAATGAATCATTATCTTGTTGAATAGCAAAATGGATGTTCTTGTAGAATTGATATCGTCCTTTATTCATAACAAAAATAGTGTCGCATTCGATTAACAGCGTATCACCTGCGAAAAAAATAAGTGGTGTTATATTTGATGAAGTATACTCGGCAGGAATTATTTTAATACCTAAATTTTGTGATAGAACTGTAACGCTTAATATTAAGCAAAATGGAATAAGTATTAGAGTTTTTTTCATAATTCGTAGGAGTTAGCTTCGAGTTTTAATTTTTCTTTTACTTGTTCAATTCGTTTTATTTCATCTTTGAATTTTTGCAGCTCTTCCCAGTTTTTAGCAGTTTTTTTCTGTTCTTCAAGTTCAAGGATTTCACGATTAGCTTTAAGAAGTTTCAGTTCGGTTTCGGTAGCATTAATTTTCTGCAATGTAACCTGAATAGTTTGTTGAGCTTGTTTTAAACTGTCCTGCACCGATTTAAGTTCTGTATTAACTTTATTTATTATGCTAATTGCCTTTTTTGTTCGTCTTGAAGAATTCAACGTAAAGTATATCAGAATTAGAAAAAGAACTATAAATATATAATTCAGGATGTTGGATTTATCTTTCATAAAATTGGGTTAAATAAAACAATGTAATATGGTTTAAAAATAGCAAAAAATAAATAGCAAATTTCAAAGTGTTACTTATCGTAGAATTTTTAAAATTCCATTTCACTATTAAATAGAAAATCCGGCAATCAATTTGAAGGCCGGAAATAATGAATTTTAAATAAAATAGTTGCTATTTATCTTTTGTCCTTGACAGTGGAATAACAATTCCGATAATAATAGCCAAAACAAAGGAAGTTTTCCAGTCGATTACGATACCCGCTTTATCGATAACCAGATTCCAGAGTAATGTTACAATGCCTGCAGTAACTAATGTAATTGCAAAGGTTAATAAAATCTGGGTAATTAGTTTTTTTGTTTTCATTTGGATGTCTTTATATTATTATTTTTTAGTTATTTTCCAAAATACGAAACCCAATATACTGCTCAACAAAAGTGTCATAATAGCAATAGGAAAAATACTAATTGGGTTTTGTATTCCTATAATAAACAAATTTGGAAATAACACCAAAAAAGCAATTAGTATGGATTTAAGAATTTCATTTATTTTTAATTCTGTTACTGAAACCAAAAAGCCAATAATTACCCACATACTAAATGCCGATAAATTAGCATTCCAGGGTAAATCCTGAATAATCATCGGAACTAAATCGATAAGTCCGGCAATAATGCCAAGACCAACACCAAACATTATTTTTTTGCGCATATATTATTATTATTATTATTATTATTATTCAAAATACTCAAATGCATCAATAATATCGAGATAAACACCATCAAAACCTGCATCGAGGATCTTTTTCAGGTACGAATCATTATTACCATACATAATTGCTTGCCAGCCAGCATCCCAATACAACACTTTGTAGTTGCCTTCCCAATCGGGATTTTCATTTTTAATCCATATTGGATTGCCAACACGCCATGATGATTGCCAGTAATATCTGTAATCTTCGGCTTCACCGATGCTCATGTAAGAAATTACCAATCGCTGTCCTCCATTTTGTTTGGCTTTTAACTGGTTAACTTCTTCGAAAGTAAAAAGTACATCATCAAAAAAACAATCCATTATTAGAATATCATAATTTGTAGATGTAACGGCTGTAATAAAATCTTGTTTTGAGGTATAATTCTCTGGAAGGTATAATATTTAGTTCACGTTCGGGTGCAGCAAAACTGATGTAATTTTTAGAATTGTTTTGAGTGTACGAATCATCCATTTTCGAATGCGTCCAGCAATAGTCAGTGGTTAAAACCTCAACATCATTATTTTCACAAACATCAAGAAAAGAAACCATATAATTCTTTTCGGAAACAGGTGTAGATATATCATCATTGTCATAACCATAAAAAAGATCTTCACGGCCAACGCCATCAATGGCTGATAAATAAGATAAGCAAGGAGCTCCTGTCTCTTCGCCATCCATGGTTACTAATTCCTGTCCGTTTTGTGGAATAATAATAAAATCAGGATCAATTTCTTTGGCATAATCACTTATGCCTATTACGAAGTTTCGCATTTCTTGCCTAAAATCTTTATCGTAGGTGATATCTTCGTCGTCGTCTGAACATGAAAAAACCACGGCGAATAACAATAGAACAATAATTATCTTTCTCATAATCAGTGCTTTTTTAGATGAAAAAGCAAGTTATGAAAATAAACGATTAATTTCCAGAATTTTTAGGCAAACTCTTGAGCTGTAAAATATACAAGGATGATAAAAACTATTGCGATAACAAACCAATACATCATTATTGCTCCAATTGCTTTAAAAAATGCACCAATCATCTTTCTGTTATAAAAGCGGTTAATTCCTACCATAAGATAAATAGGGATACCCCAAAGTAAGTATAAAGAAAAATCAGCAACTTTATCAGGTAATATTAAGAATAATACAATAACCAATGAAGTTAGCCCGAATATAAATGAATGAAAATTGATTGAAAAGACGAGGTGTTTTACATAAAGCAATCGTGATCTCCAAAGAATTAATGCGAGAATAAGCGCAAAAACAGGCATTAACAAAAATAAAACATAGGATAATGTTTTTAGGAATTTTGCTAAAAACGCTTCTTTGTTTTTTGAAATATTCATACCCCCAAGAATCGCTTTTTTAGTTCCTTCAGATGCAGTACTATCATTCAATATCTCATTTGAAATAATACTATTGAGGGAATCTCTAGCTTGCACAAATTCTAATGAATCATTAATAGTTAAACTAGTACCGAATGCTAAACCATGGTCAGTACTATCTATAGAAACATTATTAAATTTAATATTGTTAATCATTTTACTGCCAAAATATTGGGCAAAAAAGAAAAAAACAACACTAAAAAACAGGTACAACCTCATTGGTGGAACATATCGTTGCCTGCGTCCTTTAAAATATTCCTGACTTAAAAACCCGGGTTTAAGAAAAAAAGGTTTAATCGTATTTAGTATTCGAGTATCAAAATTTATTGATCCTGCTAAATCGCCAATTATTTCTTTAATAGGTCTGTTAAAATCTTTATTTGATTGTCCACATTCGGGGCAAAACTTACCGACTTCGGTGGCACCACAATTTGGACAAATAGTAAAATCATAAGGATTAACTTCTCGATCTTTTTTCTTGGGTATGGCAATTTGATCTTTCTTACTCATATAAAACAAATTATTGCTTTAAAAACTTCTCACCTTTTGTCCTGTTTTTAAGAATTTTTTTAACTTCTCGTCGTGCTGGATTTAGGTAATATTTTGTTGATTTTCCTGATTCTGTAGTATCTATATACGATTCAACTGAAGTAAACCCTTTTATTTTTTCAAGATCTTCTTTTATAAGTATATTGCCATACTCAAGTGTATCTTTGGTTAGTTTAAGAAGCTCAACTTTCCATAAATCATTCGAATCTTTGTAATTAAGAAAGTAATATCCTTTGTATTTTCTTAAAAGTTGCCCGTTGGAGATCATAAAGATTTCTTCTACCCGACTTGAATTAACGAATATTGAATCACCTACTACTTTCATATTTATTAACCAATTATCTGTAAATAAAAAGGAGGTGTCTTTAAAAATGGTATCACCGGTTTCTTTTGCATAATCTTCGAATGACATCATCATATTTTCGAATCGTTTTTTAACTATTTTTTGAGATTCGATGATTAATATTGAGCTATCTGCAAGTGATACATAGGATCCATAAAGGTTTTTTGGAAATGATGAAAGGTTGCTTTTTCTTTCTGGTTGTGGCGATTTAAAGTAAATATAAGGTCCACATCCTATCAGAAAAACAAGGATCATGAGGACGAATGTTCTGCGATTCATGATTGAGATTTTGTTTATTGTTGAAAGTTACAAATTATAGAACAGCTTGTAAAGTTTTTGTGTTAATAATCCATTATAAACTATTAATTAATAACCCCGGCTCTATGGCTGGGGTTATTAAAATTCAAATAGTTGGGTTTTAGTCCTTTTTATTGAAAAGTATTTTTACTTTTTCGGTATATTCTTCAATGTTTCGAGTAAGAAATCATAAAATTTCTGTACGGTATCAATTTTCACTTTCTCATCAGGAGAATGTGGGAATCGAATGGTTGGTCCGAATGAAATCATATCGAAATTTGGATAATTGTTTCCAATAATTCCGCATTCCAAACCTGCATGAATAGCTTTTACTTCAGGAACTTTTCCATATTTTGTATTGTAAACTTCTTTCATGGTTTTCAGAATTGGCGAATCTATATTTGGTTTCCAGCCTGGATAAGCACCCTGATGAACTACTTCAGCTCCTGCTAATTCAAAAATACAACGAATCATATTTGCCAGATCTTCTTTTGCCGAATCAACTGAGCTTCTCTGTAATGAGTCAATCTGAATAAATTTATCATATTTTTTAACAATTGCAAGATTAGTCGATGTTTCAGTTAAACCTGCCATTGCATCGCTCATTCTCATTACTCCGTTTGGACAACCATAAATACTTTTGATCAAATTGTTTTGTGTTTTTTCATCAATTACTGAATTAGGCATAGTTGTTTCTGTGTAACTGATTTCCAGCCCTGGTTCTGTAACAGATAATTCGGCTTTTATAACCGGAATTAATTCATCAATAAAGTTTTTAAACTCTCCAATTTGACTGTTTGGAACTACAACAACTGCAAATCCTTCACGTGGAATAGCATTACGCAAACTTCCTGATTGAATATCAGCAAGTCGAATAGCTAATGTTTTATTTACAGTATAAAGGATTCGATTTAAAGTTTTATTTGAATTTCCACGACCAAGTACAATATCCAAGCCTGAGTGACCACCTTTCATGCCTTTAACATCAATTCTAAAAGCTTTAACATCGGCAGGTGTTTTTTCGGCTTTGTAATAAAATTTTACAACAGTATCAACACCACCAGCACAACCAATATAAAGTTCACCTTCGTCTTCAGAATCAAGATTCATCATTATATCTCCATTTAGCAATCCTGGTTTAAGGTTTTCAGCACCTGTCATCCCGGTTTCTTCATCAATTGTGAATAGCGCTTCTATTGGGCCATGCACTAATGACTTATCCTGCAATACCGCCATTGCTGCAGCAACACCAATACCATTATCGGCACCTAATGTTGTACTTTTGGCTCTTACCCACTCACCATCAACAACAGCCTGAATAGGGTCTTTTTCGAAATCGTGTTGTACATCATTGTTTTTTTGAGGAACCATATCTAAGTGTCCTTGTAAAACAACTGTCATTCGATCTTCCATCCCCTTTGATGCAGGTTTCTTGATAATAACATTGCCAATCTCATCTACAATGGTTTCTAAGCCTAAGCTTTCACCGAATTGTTTCACATACTCGATTACTTTTTTCTCGCTCTTTGATGGTCGGGGTATGTCGCATAAATTTTGAAAAATATCCCAAACAGCTTTTGGGTTTAAATTACGTATTTCGCTCATAATAATTCCTCCTGGATTTTTTATTTTTTATTAATTAATAGACCTTATTAAAATGGTTTTGTTTAATCTTAAAAATTAGAATTTCAAATTTAGCAAAAAAAAAGGGCAACTAGAAAATTACTTTAAAGGATTAAGTAAAAGGTTTTTTTATTTAGCTGATTTTAAAATCAGTTTTTAAAACAAAAATCTTACTTTTGCGTTAAACACATATATCTAAATAGTTAAATAATTTAGAACAAAAATAGTATGCTAAAAAGAATGTTTTCGACGGTAATAGTTTTATTTATAATAACTTACGTAGGTTTTGGACAGGAGGTAAAAGTAAAATGGTATAGCCTCGAGGAAGCTTTAGAGTTAAATAAAAAGAATCAGAAAAAAATATTTGTTGATGTTTATACTGATTGGTGTGGCTGGTGCAAAAAAATGGATGCTGCAACATTTAACAATCCTGCAATTGCCCAGATTCTAAATACGGAATATTATGCTGTTAAATTTAATGCAGAGACAAAGGACACCATCTCTTTTGGAGGACGACAATTTATTAATGAAGGGCCTAACGGAAGAAATCCTCATCAACTTGCTGTTGCATTATTGCAGGGGCGAATGTCATATCCTTCGGTAGTATATATAAATGAAGAGAATCAATTGCTTACAGCCGTTCCTGGATATATGACACCTGAAGGAATAGAACCTATTCTGATGTTTTTTGCCGATGATGCGTTCAAAACTCAAAGCTTTGAAGATTATACAAAGCAATTTGTTTCGAAAGTTAAGACACAATAGGATATTAAATCATTATAAAAAAAATCCCATTTTTGATGGGATTTTTTTATGGATTCTATTTAGATTAAGAAATCAAAATGCTCATGTCTAAAATTACTACGCTACTTTTTATCCTGATAAAACTCAATAAAATTTTCCTCATCCATTAAAAAGATGGTTGGAATAGTAGTGATTATTCCAAACTGTTCTATATTTAGTTTTCTGTCGGCAATTTTTTTCTTGCCATCAATAAGTCTAATTATTGCCTGATCAGGGAAACGGTAAAATAACTTGTCTTTGTAAAGTGAACCTTCTTTATTAAGATCATTTACAATAAATGAAAGGTTTTTAGTTTTATCCAGTTTTTCCATTTCAACCAGAATTGGTCTTCCACGTAAATCATTGGGTTGCAAAACACCTTTGTCTTCACTAAATCGAAACAATATATAAGGCTGATTAATATCTGATTCGCTTGGTGTAAATTCAAATACTGCATTATAAGTTGATGTAAACCTTTTGCCAATAAATAAGGACATATATTCATCTTCAAGATTGTCGAGTTTTTTAATGGCTACTTCGAGCGATTTTCCTTCAGGGTAAAAATCAGCCATTCCCGAAATTAGCTCAAATCTTTTTGCACGAATCATAAAAATAAAGTTAGAGGCTTCTTCGGCTTTTTCTTCGAACGATTTTTGAACATATTGCTTTTTTACAACCGGAACACGAGCAAAAACAGAATCGCGTTGAACTCTTTTGTAATAAGTAACATCTTCGTTTCCAACATATTGTTTTACACTTAGATCGGTAAAAACAATATCTTCACCCGGATCAGTATCTCCAAAAAACTCATTTGCCATATTTTCAGTTGCTTTTGAGTTTACCGGAAATATTAATCCGCTCTTTATCAATTTTAGAAAATCAAAATTAAATTTGCCTGAGGGTTCGAGCACATAATATTGTTCAGGATCAATTTCGTTATACGAATCGATACTAATGTTTGTGATTTGCCACTGTGTAGCTTCTTCTTCAGGAGCATTTTCTATACCAAGGTATTTAAGTGCATACTCAGCATATGGACCGGGAATAATTTCTGTTCTTTTTGCTTCAACAGTAAAGCGGAGTGTCGTTTTAGGCAACCCATAAATTATACCGTTTTCAGATAAGTTATTTACCTGTTTTAACGGAGTAACTCTTGTTTCTGAGGTAGATTTACAGGAAACTATAATCAGAAATAACAGAAAAAGGAGTGTTTTATTAATCTTCATTTTGTCGTTTTATTTATTCAACTTTATTACACAGTGTTTCACAGAGCAAAAAGCGAGAAAAAAAGAGAAAAAGTCATAGCTCATATCATCTAATCACGCTTTTTAACGATGTAACCTAATAATTTTATTTATCTCAGTATTCTCTGTGGTTCTCATCTTTTCTCGTTCTTTCTCTGTGTAACTAGAATCCTATGTTGTTATTATTTGATTATCAATTTTATTACTATGTGTAACTAAGATTTTATTTTTAAATAAGCATTTCCCAGATTTTCAATAATATCTGAAGCAATTAATGCTTCTTCGCCTGTTTTTTCAGCTGCAATATCAGCTGCTAATCCATGTAAATATACGCCAATAATTGCAGCTAATCTTGGTTCATAACCTTGTCCTAATAACGAAAGAATAATACCGGTTAGTACATCTCCACTTCCGGCAGTTGCCATTCCTGGGTTTCCGGTTGAATTAAAATAACAATCCCCATTTGGACAAGCAATCGATGTATTTGCTCCTTTGAGTACAACAACTATTTTGTTTTTTACGGCAAATCCTATTTGTACTTGCAACCGTTCATAATCATTTTTACACTTTCCTGCCAATCGCTCAAATTCCTTGGGGTGTGGGGTTAAAATGCTATTTTCAGGAATAGTTTTAATAAGCTCTTGATGCTCCGATAAAATGTTTAATGCATCCGCGTCTATTACCAAGGGTTTTCGATAATCATTTAACAAACCAGCAAATCCTTTTACTGTATTTGGTTTAGTTCCAATTCCTGGTCCAATTCCAATAGCATTAAAGTCATTCGGGTTGGTTAGTTCCGAAAAAATGAGTTCAGATTCATCAATACTAACCATGGCTTCTGGCAGAGCAGTTTGTATTATTTCGTATCCTAGTTTAGGAATATGTGCGGTAACTAAACCGCTCCCGGTGCGCAAACCAGCTTTTGCAGCTAAAACTGCGGCACCCATCTTTCCATAGCTTCCTGCTATTAAAACTACATGGCCATATATTCCTTTATGTGAAAACTTTTTGCGGGTTTTAAGATTTTCTTTAATTAAATCTTCCTGAACATAATAGAATGGGGTTTTATAAGAGCATATAGCCTCGGGATGCAAACCTATTGGTAAAACGATCCATTTGCCTATATAATGCTCATTTTCCGGAAAGAAAAATGAAAGTTTTGGAAACTGCAACGTTAATGTGTAATCAGCTTTAATTATGCATTCAGGTTCATTTGTAGAGTTATCTTCTCCAAATAATCCTGAAGGAATGTCAATTGAAATTACAGTTGATTCTGATTTGTTAATAAAATTAATGGTTTCTCTTGCCAAACCATCTGTTTTACGGGTAAGACCTGATCCAAATATTCCGTCTATAACGATTGAACTTTTTTGTATTTGTGGAAAATCGTTTTTGGAGTTTATCTCATTAATTTTAATCGAACTATTATGTTTTAACTTGTTTAAGTTAGTCTCACAATCGGGTGAAAGCTTTTCAGAAATTCGAACGATATAAATTGTTGTTATATAATTAAGCTGCGATAATTGCTTTGCAACAACCAATGCATCACCACCATTATTTCCTGGTCCAGCGAAAACGTAAATAATGTTAGACGGATCGATATTTTGTTTAATCCATTCAGTAATTGTACTTGCGGCACGTAGCATCAAATCAATAGATTCAATAGGCTCATTCTGGATTGTAAAAGAATCAATTTCACGAATTTGGGATGATCCAAATATTTTCATAACTTCGATATTTAAAAAACAAATTTAATAGGTTAAACCTTTAAATAAAAACTTGGTCTGAAAAAAAAGATTTATATATTTGTCACGCTAAGAAAAAAAGGAAATTAATATTAACTAAAAAATAGATTATTATGCTAAAAGGACACCCTAAAGGATTGCTGGTAGCTTTCTTTTCAAATATGGGCGAAAGATTTGGTTTTTACACCATGATGGCCATTTTGGTTTTATTTTTACAAGCCAAATATGGATTGAGCGAACAAGTTGCTGGAGGTTATTATAGCTGGTTTTATTTTGGGATTTATGCCCTAGCATTAATCGGAGGTATACTTGCTGATAGTACCCGAAAATACAA
>JAIFLC010000105.1 GCA_020049295.1 Bacteroidota bacterium | reverse complement strand
TTCTGTTTCTCTATTATCGTTAAGTTCTCTTACATAGGTGTATGTAATTTGTGAAAATTCGCCATCAATTCGCAGCCAGTCAATAACAAGAACTTCCTCCTGAAAAGCATAACTATGGTAAAGAGTCCATTCTCCGGTATTTTTATCAAGAGATGAAGTACCTTCGAACCATTTAAACTCAGGATAAGCCCCTATACCTGTTTTAGTAATATACATTTCCCATTTAACATCAGCCGATCGAACTTCGCCAGTTAGACGAGCTGTATAAGCGCCGGCAAATCCATTTACAGTATATGACCATTGCCATTTATTATCACCCAAATTTATTGGAGTATGATTAAATGAAGTATAGAATGCAGCTACAGGAACAGCTATAACCGAACCAACAGTAACATTCCAAAAATACACAGTCAATGCTGCCCAACCATAATTTGTGGTTGTCTTTAGGTCGGCAACAGATTTTGAATCAGTACTAAAATTACTAAAATCAATTGCCATTGACTCATAAGGAGGTAATTCAGGAGCTTTGTTAGCTTCGTCTTCGTCGCAACCTGTAAATGCAGCACTTAAAACTGCTATTAAAAACAAAAATACGAATGTCTTTTTCATAACCTAAAATTTAAATTTATACAATTCAGCATACCAATAATTGTACCATAAAATAATTATGCTACACATATCAAGTCATTGATACGATTTTTTTTTATTAAAGTTTTTGATTACTTATAACTTTCCCTTCGTGATCGAGCATTAATTCGAAGCGAGTTAGATCCTTATCACGAAAAATTATTTCGAAAATGGTTTCAGTATTAATGCTAATTAAGATTGCACTCATGATTTCACCAAAAGATTGAGCACTGATAAGTACTTTTGGAGGCAATTGATCAACAGGAATATTGGTTTTAACATTTACAAAGTTTCCTTCCTTATCATATTTAGCTATTTTTTCGAGATCATTTTCGTAAAAAACAGCCTCGTAAAAATCATCCTCAATATACCAATCAATATTAAATGGATTAATAAAAAACTTTATAAAATGGTTTTTTACCTCCTCTGGAGGATTTTTCGATTTATCGCTTAGAATATTTTTAAAGAAAATGTTCACAAAAATATTTTTATCTTTATTATATTGACGAAAAAAACAGCGTAAGTCACATTGTATTAGCTTTTATAATTCTTTTTATATAAAAAAACAAGTCGTGATTTAGCTCTTTTAATCCTCATCTTAGCTGCACTTTCACTAACCCTAAGGGCTTCAGCAATATTTTTTATTGAGATATTATCGTTGTATTTCATTAATAATAGTGCTTTTTCCTCAGTATGCATCATATCAAGAATCTCCATTAATCTATCGTAACTAATTTCAGTTGTCAATTCTTCTGATTCATCAATAATTTCAGGGATTTCATTATCCCTATTCCATTCGGGATAATGTAGTTTTTTCTTATTTCTTAAATAATCGATACAATAATTATATGTAATAGAGTATAACCAGGATGAAAAAGAAGATTTTCCTTTAAATGAATCAAGGTTTTCATATACTTTAGTAAAAATATCCTGTGCGGTTTCGTATGCTAACTCTTTGTTTCTAAGCAAGCTATAGCATTTGTCACCAACTCTTGAATGGTATTTATCATATAATACCTGAAACAACTCGGTTTTTTTCTCAGTAATTATCTTATGGATAATTTCTTCGTCTTCTAGTGTTTTGTATATATCTAGATACATTAAAAGCTTAAAAGTATTATGTAGTAATGTTGTAAAGATAAAAATGTAATTATAATTCAGAAATTATTTGATTAGATATTTTCTACATACTAGAATATCCAAAATCAAAGGCTAAACAATAAAAATTAGTTGATATAAATAAATAATAAAAAAAATTGTAAAATATTGTTACTTTACTATAAATTTGCGTCATAATATCAAAATTTGAATTATAAAAAGTCAAAATCACTTGTTTTTGAGCTGTTTATATTCGATATTTGCAACAATAATTAACAATTTAATCCAAAAAACAATTATGAAAAACAAATTATTCTTAGGTCTAGTAGCAATTATGTTTGTTACAGTATTAGCTAGTTGTGACAAAATTCCACAAGCAGAAATTGATGCAGCAAACGCAGCATTAACTGAGGCACAAGCTGCTGGTGCTGAAATGTATATTCCACAAGATTATTTACTTGTGAAAGATTCATTGAATGCAATTCTTGCTAAAGTAGAAGTTCAAAATTCAAAATTTTTCAAAAAATTTGGTGAATGTAAAGAACAATTAGTAGGTGTTACTGCATTAGCTAGTGAATTAAAAGGAAAAACTGATGTAAGAAAAGAAGAAGTTAAAAAAGAGCTTGAAACTGCTTTAGAAGAAATAAAAGTTGTTATGGAAGAAAATAACAAACTTTTTGCAAAAGCTCCAAGAGGTAAAGAAGGTAAAGAAGCATTAGAACAAATAAAAGCTGAACTTGGTGTTATTGAAACTACAGTTGGTGAAGCAACAAATATGTTAGCAAGTGGTGATTATTTACCAGCTTTAGATAAAGTAAAAGCTGCTAAAGAAAAAGCTAATTCAATTCTTGAAGAATTAAAAGCTGCAATTGCAAAAGCAAGAAGATAAAAAGTAGTTTATTTCTTATTTAGAAATAATGATTTAGAGTGTCTCAAATTTTACGAACTATTATTTGAGTCACTCTTTTTTTTAATTTTTCTCTTATTAAAATATGAAAAAGAAGATTTACAAACTGATTCTTGTTTACTCTTTAATAGCATTAACCATATTTGGAATGGTTCTGACAATTTTAATTGTAACAAGCGATGAGCCACCTGCAAAAGAAATTGATGATGCTAGAAAAGCTCTTTACGAAGCAAGAAAATCGGGAGCTAACCAATATGCCATCTTACAGTTTAAGAATGCTGAAATTTCATATGATTCTGCCATGTATTATTTAAAAGCTGAAAATCAAAAAATCTTTTTCAAACGTGATTACAGCTCCTGTTATAGAAATGCATTAACATCGTATAATAAAGCGATTGAAGCCAAAAAGGATGCAATTGCTGTTTCAAAAAATTTTAAGAAATATCTCGAAGGGAAAATTGACTCTGTCGATAGTTTTCTGAATCATTTCAAAGATATTTTTATTTCACTTCCTCTTGAGACAAACATCTATAAAGACTTTACCAAAGGGAAAATGCTACTTGCTGAAAGCAAATATGCATTTGACAATGAAAATCTTACTAGTTGCAATACCAAACTCGACCTTTCATATCAATATCTAAACCGATCATATGAGGTGGCTAAATTATTGCTAAATAATTATTTTACCCTTTATCCAAAATGGCAATCCTGGGCATACGAAGCAATTGATTATTCTAAAAAAGAAAATACAAATGCCATAGTTGTTGACAAATTCTCTAAGAAATTATATTTATATAATAATGGTAAATTAAAATATTCAACTGAAATTGAGTTAGGTAAAAACTGGATTGGTTTTAAAGTATTTCAAGGAGATAAAGCAACACCAGAAGGTAGATATACCATTATAAAAAAGAAAAATCATCCTCAAACAAAATATTATAAAGCATTGCTATTAAATTATCCAAATAGCGAAGATAAAGTCCGTTATGATAAACTAAAAACCAAGGGACAAATACCTGGCAATAAATCGATTGGAAACTTGATTGAAATACATGGTGGTGGAGGTCAAGGTGCAAACTGGACCGATGGGTGTGTTGCTCTCTCAAATAAAGACATGGATAAACTATTTCAATTAGTTGGCGAAGAAACACCGGTTACCATTGTTGGATCGCTACTGAGCCTTTCAGAAATTATGAAAAATAATATGTTATGAATAATGAATTAACCGGACCTTCATTCAATAACGAAAGTTTGGATCATATTTCTGAAGAAACTAACACGAATTCTAAAGATTCCATATCAGAAAAAATCCAACAGATATGGCATAAATGGTTAAAAAAACTCACTCACTATTTTTTAATAACATGTTTTGTTGTTTTGGGCTTGTTCTGGTTGGTTCTATATTTTATTCCTTATCTGCAGGAAATGGCATTTCTGTTAATTCCCGAAACACACAAAGAATATATAACAGCTGATTCGAAGTTCTCAGATAAGTTTAAAAACAACATCATAAAAACTACAATAAAGCTTCAGCGAAAAATCGATTCAAATACGCCTAATTCATCATATCTTGTAATTAATACAACCGAAAATTCGTTTCATTTATATTCTGGAAAAAGATTAGTACGCACAGGTTCTTGCTCAACAGGAAGTTATACCTTATTACAAGCAAGCGATGATAAACAATGGATTTTCAAAACACCACGCGGAGTAAAGCATATCCATGGTAAAACAACCTCTCCGGTTTGGAAAAAACCGGACTGGGCTTTTGTTGAAGAGGGTTTACCAGTACCACCACCTAATGATAATTCGAGATTTGAATACGGCACCCTTGGTGATTATGCATTGAGTATTGGTGATGGATATTTGATCCACGGCACATTATACCAACGATTATTGGGATTACCCGTTACCCATGGTTGTGTTCGTTTAAATGACAAAGATCTTGAATCAGTGTATTACACACTTAATATTGGTTCTAAAGTTTATATCTATTAATAATAAAATGGAAAATTCAGTTTTAGATAATACGGTTGTTAAAAAAAGTATAACACTATTTGGTCTGCTTAAAATTTTCTGTTTATTAATAATTCTTTACTTTATTTCTTTATCCATCTATTTTCCTGTTAAACAGTTAAAGGTATTTAACAATACTTATTCAGATACGTTATTATTTAAAGGCGAAGAAATTAATATAATAAATGATGATTCAATTGCTGCTTTAAAAATAAAAGAATCTTTTTTACAATCAAGAATAACAATGGCAAAATCAGATTCAATATGCTTTTCTATTGATTTAAAGGATAGTTTATTATTACTAGAAATAAGAGGAGTAATCGTTCATGAGGCTAAAATAAGTAAGATTGTTAAAAGCCATTTTTTCTCAAGAGTAGATAATATTGCATTAATAAAATATTTATCAGAGCCCTTTAAGGTTGATCATAAAATTGCAACCATTGAAAAGGAACCTATCATATTTAAAAAAGCCCCAAAAGATACCATTGAAGCAGCCACACAGATTTTTATGCCCGATACACTTGCTAACGAAATAATCTGTATTACTATGGTATTTGATAAAAACCTGTTTTTAGAAATTGCTCAATCCGAAGAAAAACCGCAGTTTAATAATCTTTGGTTTTTAATCAAGAAAAGATCAAAAAATGTTGCTCAAGTGGTAAAGAACTCCTTTTCATTTAAAGAACCTTACTATACCCCAAAAATTCTTATCGAATTACCTAAAAAAGACATCAAATCAATATACAGGGCCATACCTTATAAGCCGCAAATGGCTATAAATATTTAATTTACAATACTTCGTTTTGATGACAAAAGAAAGCATAATAACCGACCGTGAAAAAAAATTGGCACGATATTCCAAAGCATTATCGCATCCTATTCGCTTACATATACTAGAAATACTTTCAAGTCAATCGTGCTGCTATAGTGGTGATTTAACTGAAATACTTCCCATTGCAAAATCTACATTATCGCAACATTTAAAAGAGCTAAAAAATGCCGGATTAATTCAAGGTGAAGTAGAATTACCAAAAATTAAATATTGCTTGAACAGACAAAATTGGGAAGAAGCAAAAAAAATGATGACCAATTTTTTTGAGAAATAGTTTTTTTTAATACCTTTGTTCGCAATTCTACGAACAACGAAATAACAAAGATTATGGAAATAAAAGTATTAGGAACAGGTTGTCCCAAGTGTAAAACCCTAGAAAAAATTACTAACGATGCAGTTCAAAAATTAGGAATTAGCGCGAATGTATCAAAAGTTGAAGATATTGTAGACATTATGAACTATGGTGTAATGCGAACGCCCGCTTTGGTTATAAATGGCAAAGTAGTATTAAGTGGCAGGATACCATCAGAGAATGAATTAAACGAAATATTAACATCAAATAAATAATAAAATGAAAACCTTAAAAACATTATTGCTTATAGCCATTATTATACCATTATTTTTATCGTGTAATGCAAAAAGCTCAGAAAAGAATACACCAAACGAAATAAATACTGCAAAAGAAATAAATGTGTACTATTTTCATTTTACACGTCGTTGTGCTACCTGCAATGCTGTTGAAGAAAAAACCCTTGAGTTTTTAAAAGAATTGTATACAGAGCAAATCGAAAACGGTTCTATATCTTTTAAATCTTTAAATCTTGATGAAGACGAAGCAAAAGAAATAGCTGAAAAAATAGGAGTTTCTGGTCAGGCACTTGTTTTTATAACAGGTGATGAAAAAATTGATCTTACAAGCGATGGTTTTATGCATGCTAGAAGCAATCCAGAGAAATTAAAAGCCAAAATCAAGGAAACAGTTGATGGTTTGCTCTTATAATTTCAGTCTATGGATTTTTTGACATCATTACTCGAAAACAATAATTTACCCATTCTTTCTGCATTTATACTTGGACTGATGACAGCCATCAGTCCTTGTCCTTTAGCAACCAACATTACTGCAATAGGTTTTATAAGTCGTGATATTCAAAGTCAGAGGAAAGTATTTATAAAAGGACTCATTTATACGCTGGGCAGGGTTATATCATACACAGGACTGGCTTTTGCTTTATATTTCAGTGCCAGTACTTTTAAAATTTCAGGATTTTTCCAACAATACGGCGAAAAATTCTTAGGCCCGCTATTAATCATTATCAGTTTATTTATGCTAGGAGTAATAAAAATAAATATCCCCGGATTCGGCAAGTTTTCTGAAAAAATGCAGCAAAAGGAAAAAACCAATTATTGGGATGTTTTATTAATAGGTATGTTGTTTGCGTTGGCATTTTGTCCATATAGCGGCGTACTCTACTTTGGAATGCTTATTCCAATTACGATCTCAAGCACTTCGGGATTGTATTTACCTGTATTTTTTGCAATAGCAACAGGTTTGCCTGTTATTCTGTTTGCCTGGGTTATTGCTTATACAGTTTCGGGAATCGGAAGTTTATACAATAAAATAAAAGTATTTGAACTTTGGTTCCGCCGCATTGTTGCAGTGCTATTTTTATTGGTTGGTATTTATTATACAATAATCAGATTTATTTAAAAAAAATTAAAAACATAGTTCGTCTTTTTACGAACAAATAATAATTATGGAAACAAAAAAAGAAGTTAAAATCCTACTATGGATTGCCATTGTTTTTGGAGTGGCTTTTTTTCTGCCCATTGAGAGTGCAAGGTTTAATTCAGCTATTGCTGCAACTCTAGATTTAGTAAAATGGTATGCCCGCGAACATGTGGTATTGTGTTTATTACCTGCATTTTTTATTGCTGGAGTAATCTCCATTTTTGTTAGTCAAGGTTCTGTTTTACGATATTTTGGTGCAAATGCAAAAAAATGGTTAGCATATACAGTAGCTGCAGTTTCAGGAACTATTCTGGCTGTTTGTTCTTGTACAATCTTACCCTTATTCTCAAGTATTCATAAACGTGGAGCAGGCTTAGGTCCAGCGATCGCCTTTTTGTATTCAGGCCCGGCAATAAATATTCTTGCAATTATTTTAACAGCACGTATTTTGGGTTTTGAAATGGGTGTAGCCAGAACTATTGGTGCAGTTTCATTCAGCGTTATTATTGGAGTTGCCATGTCGCTTATATATAGAAAAGAAGAAAAGGTAATTTCACTCTTGTTTTAATACTTGTATTTGCTAATTGGGGTGCTCCATCAATTGGCGATACTTCGAGCACATGGTATTATATATGGGCTTACAAATGGTATATTACAGGACTTTTCAGTTTATTTCTTGGATTTTCATTAATCTATATCTTAAAAATAAAATGGCAATGGGTAGTTTATGCAGCTATTGCAACAGTTATTTCAGCTTTACTTGCAACTAATTTTATCGAGAATCAAAAATTAAGTCCACTTGTTCCAATGATTGTTGGTATTACATCATTAAGTATTATCACCCTTTTCGACAAAAAAGATGAAGACAACAAAGAATGGACACTATCAACCTGGGGGTTTGCCAAACAGATTTTACCATTATTAGCTATTGGAGTTATAACTGCCGGTTTTTTATTAGGATCAACACACGATGGGCAAACCATAGCCGGAGTAATTCCAAACGAATGGATTTCGGCATTGGTTGGTGGAAACTCTATATTCTCGAATCTCTTTGCTTCAATAGTTGGTGCTTTTATGTATTTTGCAACATTAACCGAAGTACCAATCCTACAAGGACTTATAGCATCAGGAATGGGTAAGGGCCCTGCATTAGCTCTACTTTTAGCAGGTCCTTCATTATCATTGCCGAATATGTTGGTTATTCGCGGTGTATTAGGCACTCAAAAAACAGTAGTTTATGTTTTACTTGTTATAATTATGGCTACTATTTCGGGGTTGATTTATGGGGGATTATTTTAACTATAAGTTTATCTTTATGGAATTCATTCTTTAAGGTACAATTAACGGATTTTAATAAAAGTTAAACGCGATGAAACTTTTACTAATTCTAGCCATAATTTCTATACTTATATCGTTTATTTCAAACAGGGAGAAAACAATGCTTGGAATAAAAAAGGGACTAATCATGTTTCTGCGAATATTGCCTGCAATCATATCTGTACTTATGCTGGTAAGCGTTGTTTTGTTCCTGATCCCAAATGAAATAATTCTGGAATATCTTGGAGAAAAGGCAGGTGTTTTAAGTTATGTTTTTGCAGCAATGGCTGGTTCAGTATCATTAATACCCGGTTTTATTGCTTATCCCATGTCGGGAATGTTGGTTAACAGTGGGGTTAGCTACCCTGTTATTGCTGTATTTATTACAACACTTATGATGGTTGGATTATTAACATTGCCCATAGAAATCAAATACTTTGGAAAACGAATATCTATTCTACGAAACCTGTTGTACTTTTTTGGTGCGATAATTATAGGCGTTTTAGTTGGATTATTTTATTAGCTAATGAAAGAATTTATTATAAAGAACAAAGTAAATTTTGCCGTAATTATATCTTTTACAGTATTTATCATTGTATCGTTTAGCATTAACTTCGAAAGCGGTAAAACCATTTACAATAAATATTTTTTTAGTTTTTTAAAAGAGATGATACTACTTCTGCCCATAATGTTTATTCTTATTGGTTTGGGAGATGTATGGATAAACCGCGAAAAGGTTGAAAAGCATATTGGTGCAGATTCAGGTATTAAAGGGATAATATTGGTTATACTTTTATCGATGGCACAGGTTGGCCCACTTTATGGAGCTTTTCCTGTTACATATCTGTTGTGGAAAAAAGGTGCCAGCATTCGTAATATTTTTATTTATATCGGAGCTTTTTGTACCATCAAAATACCCATGCTTACTTTTGAAATTGGTTTTCTTGGATGGAGATTTTCCTTGCTCCGCATGCTTTTCTCAATTCCCTTTATTATTTTAATTTCCCTATTAATCGAGAAAATAGCAAAAAATAAACCCTTTGAGATAAAAAACCCATAAATCGAAAAATTATGAAACTAAAACACACACACCCTGGCGAGTGGCATTGGTTTACAGGAGGATTAATTGTATCCTTGATTTCCATAGCCAGCTATGTGCTATTCGAAACGCTAAGCTATAAGGATTATCCCTTCGGCATTACCGCGGGAGTAGCTTATATTACATCAAGTTTAAAATTTGTTTTTTCATCGCTTGCAGAAAATCCTGTAATTCAAAAGAGCTGGAGTAGTCCTGCTTCGCTTGTTGAGTTTATTATGCTTTTCGGAATTGTGATTGGTGGATATATAGCAGCCAAACGTAGTAAGACCTATTCTCCACAAGTTATTCCTGCAGTTTGGGAAAAATACCACGGTTCAAATGTTTGGAAACGTTTTGCTGTAGTACTTGCCGGTGGATTCTGCTTAGGTCTTGGTACTATGCTTGCAGTAGGTTGCACTACAGGTAAT
>JAIFLC010000140.1 GCA_020049295.1 Bacteroidota bacterium | reverse complement strand
TCAAGGTATAACTTACACCCCACATGGTCGACATCATTACGTTCATGGCAATTAATCCGGGAATTAAAAAATCAATATACCGGGTTCCTTTTTCTGTTATAGGTTTAATTTCGGCTTGTTTTACAGATAAATTTTCGCCATTAAAAATCGAAGAAAGCTGCAAATAAGATAATTGCGCATCGGAGTTATGATTATCGAAATTGTATTGAATTTTATCTTCATTTGTTGAAATAATCATAGATGCATTTCCCCTTTTTACCATCAATTCTGCTTCTTGCTGATTTACCGGTTTTAGCTTAAAATGGGTTATTCCCATATTTTCGTTTCCATAGCTGAAACTGTAATAATATGTATTGCTTACCGAATCAAGCTTATTCTCAAATCTTACTTTACTTATTTCCTTCTCGAATATTTCAACCGATTGTTTTTCGTTTAAAACAACTGCAATTGTTTTGGTAACTTCAGGTTTCTTGTTAAATGCAATTCCAAGTCCCCATGCCATTAAAATAGGGAAAAGGAAAGACCAGAACAATACAGCAGGCTCACGGTAAAACTCCCTGACATGGATTAGAATTAATTGTATAAATGGTTTATTTATCATTTTTAGTTGTTCTTAGTATTAATCAGCTAAATGTTTACCTGTAAGGGATATAAACAAATCATCAAGGGTGAGTTTGCGGCATTCAAGATCTAATAGCGTAACATTGCTTTCCTTAACCTTCTGCAAAAATACTGGGAGTTGTTCTACTATGCTTTTCACAATAAGTTTTGTTCTGTTGGTATTTTCGTCACGAATCAATTTGTACACATCCTGTCCGCAGAATAACTGATCCGGAATAGCATCCTTTGTCGAAAACTCAATAATTTCCTTGCTATTATTTGCTGATAATAGTTCATCTAGCGTACCCTGAGCCAGAATTTTGCCTTTATCCATGATTATAATGCGATCGCAAAGATATTCAGCTTCTTCCATGTAATGTGTAGTAAGAATTAGCGATGTATTTTTTTTCTTTTTTAAATTCATCAGAATATCCCAAATCTCTCTTCTGGCTGTTGGATCTAATCCGGTAGTAGGTTCATCGAGAAGCATAAGTGGAGCATCATGCAAAAGTGCAATTGCTAATGCCAGTTTCTGTCGCTGGCCACCCGAAAGATTTTCGACAAAACTTTTACGTTTTTCAGTTAATCCAACAATTTCAATAACTTCATCAACTCGAGCACGATTTAATCCATAAAAACTAGCAAATAACTGAACTGTTTCCCAAGTTCTTAGTTTATCAATAAAGCGTGTTTCCTGGAGCGAAAGACTTATAAGATTATGAAGTTTCTTTTCGTGATGATCCCAATTCAATCCCATAATTCGTATGCTTCCTTCAGATGGTTTTTGAATACCCTCAATCATCTCTACGGTAGTAGTTTTTCCAGCTCCATTTGGGCCAAGTAAAGCTATAAATTCGCCACTATTGACAGAAAAGCTTATTCCATCTACTGCTTTTACCTCTTTGAAGTTTTTGTAAACATCGCTTATTTCAAGAATTGGAACTCCCATGTGAACCTTGTTTAAAACCAAAAAATAAAAGTAAGAAAATTAGAAGAATGCTGATCTATTCTTCGACTTTATTTAACATTTATCTACTCTAATTGTTGCGAGAATACTACTTAAAATCAAAACTACATGATTAAGAAGGCTATTTGCTAAGAAATCTTGAGTTTAGAATCGATAAACGAAGTCAATGTATGGAAAATCAGGAAGAAGAACCGAATTACTTTCGTATATGTCAAAAAGGGCAACATCAAAGCTTATATTTTCACTAAAAAAGCGGAATCCGAAAGAAAACATGCAAAATAATCCTTGATCAAGATCTATAATGTTATAGAATCTATAATTTTCAGCTGCAATATTCCCAAACCAGTTTTCAGTTACAAGTGAGAAATGTTTTGAAATCCGGGTCATACCGCTTAAGGTAAGTACAGGGTAATTCATTAATCCGGTATCATGATATCCATATAATAAACCTAAAGTGGTGTTTGTGTTTTTAGTGCCATATGTTCCATTGGCATATCCAAGTAATTCTGTTTTTGACATTGCTCCGTCATTATAATACAATCCTCCACCACTTAGGTAAAACTTCTCTGTTAATTTATAATTTACTCTGCCATTAAGAAGAAAATTCAATTGCATATCAGTTTCAGGAACATAAGAAAACCCTGCTCCAACCATTAAGTGGTTAGTAAAAGCATAATTACACGAAATATAAAAGATATGGATATCTTGTATATAACCCTCACCTTTGTTAAGTGGTATGGCTGTAGAAGCAAAAAAATATCTTGAAAAATCCGGATTTTCAATTTTTCCAATATCCTTTTTTTGACCTTCATTAATATTTATAACCCTTTTAACATCTTTTGTCAATATTATTTCACCTTCAAATATTTCCGAATCTAGTTCAATGTTAGTATTGGTAAATGATTTTATTCTGCTCTGAAAGAATTTTCCATTGGTAAGAGTTATTGAATACAAAGAGATTGTATCATATTTATTATAGCTATTTTCTTGATTCTTTATTTTATATTTTATCTGATCTATCTCATTTTTATTTAGTTCTTTTTCAAGAGTGCTGTTATCTTTTAGATAAACCAACATTTTATATTTTTCATTGGGATATTTGAAGAATTGAATTCCCTTAATTTCCTCAAAGGGGCTATCAAGAAAAATCAGATACCTAAAATTCTCAACAGAATCAATAAAGTAATCTACTTTACTGTTTACAATTATGGTTTGCTGTGCAATTGAAGTTATACTGAAAAAAACAATTATGGTGGTAAAAATGAATACTCTGACTAGAAATCTGCTGAATGATATCATAATTGGTAGAATAATGTTAAAAATACAAGTTACGATATAATCAAATTGAATGTCAAGGATATGGAAATGAATTTATAATCCTTCGGGGTACATAACAATCATAAAAAAGTAGTAAACAACTATTAATTATTTGATTAATAATTATAATCCTTGCTTCCTTTTTTCTCGTTCCACCATTCGTTTGTTTTGGAAATATCCCATGATGAATACGGAAACTCCTGATTAATTATTCGCTGGGTTTTGCGGTCCATTTTTCCTTTGAGCACAATTTGCTCACCTGCCTTTTCTAATTGAAACAGAATGTTTTCAAGTTTCTGAAATAAAAACGGGTTACTATGCAAACCCAAGGCTGTTGGTCTGTATATTTCGCCAATAATTGGGCAATGGCGGTTATGAGCAAGAGCTTTAAAATAAGCACGAACAGGATCAAAATTAATTGTTTCGAAGAACCCACAAATCGAAAAAATTACCATCGATTGATTTTCATGAATACGCATTCTGGGATGTCGCACACGCTTTAATCCTTCAATCATATATGGATAGGCACGACTTACCGAACGATCGAAATAGTTCTTTAATCCACCAGGAATTCCATCAGCATAAATTGGAAATGCATACACAATAATATCGGCTGTATATAAGATATCGGCTAATTTAGTAAAATCATCCTTCTCATGGTACTTACATTGGCCGGGAGTATTCATCCAGCAATAAAAACAACCATCGCATGGGGTAATTTTATATTTATGCAGATGAACAAGTTCAACCTCAGAATACTTTTTCATTCCTTTAATAAAGGGCTCAAGGTAAAAGTCAGTATATCCTTTTTCACCGCGTGGGGATGAGCTTAAAACCACTACCTTCTGTGGTTTTTTCCAGTATTTCTGAGGATTTCGTTCAAAATCAGTAACTGGATCTTTTGGAATATTCAAATCCTTTGCAAATGACTTTTTAGGCAGAATTTTAAAAAAAGATGTTTTACCCTTAAATTTTAATCTTCCGGTCATCATTCCCCAAATCGGATTTAGCTTTCCTTCGGCCAGTTTAAACCAATCATAAAAGCTACATCGAATGGATACTGTTGGGTTTTCTGCAACTCCTTCGAAGAATTTCAATTCGTTATTTCTCGATTGCATGTAACAATCGATCTTCTGGTTTTTATGTATAAAATGAAACTGTATTATTCCATCAGCTTGCTTAGTATGATCAGGGTATGCCATTTGCAGTTTGGCAACCATCTTTTCCATAATACTGAATGGAGTTGGAATTTCTTTCACAGTTTTAGTATATAAATTATGTGTATTAATCATTTGAATTATCAAACTTATAAAAATTATAACATAATTTCATTATGGAAAAATAATTAAAACAAAAAAGGAATTAATTTAGTATTTTTAGTAGATGTAATTTTTATCTCAATTCATTAAAAGATAGGTTTATTATGAAAAAAATCATTGGGATTATTGTTGCTTTAATATTTTTTCATACACATCTTTCCGCACAAAACAATATCGATAGCCTTAAAAACCATATTTATTCAGTTCCTGATACAATGCTCGCAACTAAATATTTAGAAATTGCTGAAAATGAAACTGTTTTTGATTCTGTTTTAAAGTACTCTCAGCTTGCCATATCGCAAGATAGTTCATTTGAGAGCAAACAAAACGTCGGGTATGTTATTCTTTATAAAGGCTGGAGAAACTATTCAAAAAGTTTATATTCCGAAGCAAATAAGTACTTTTTTAAAGCCAATGAATATTTTGATCTTATCAACGATTCTCTCAGTATAGGATATGCATATTATGGTTTAGGAATGAATAACAAATACTGGGGCCGATATAAAAACGCATTGGAATATATTCATAAATCAATAAAAATATTTGAAGAAAAAGGAACTGAGGAAGATATAATCGGATCTATGATTGTTGAAAGCTATATTCAAGATGCCTGGGGACATTACATTGAATCGTATAAAATATGCCAGCAAACCTACATAATGGCAAAAAAGAATGGAAACATGGATCAGATGTCATACTCAGCACTTGCCATTGGTAACTACTTTCTTTCACAACAGCAATTGGATTCGGCCGATTTTTATTTCGAAATAGCACTCGAAAATTTTATCCGACTTAAAAGTGCATATGGAAGAGCACTAGTATACAGAGATAAGGGTAAAATGTATCATGGATCGAAAAATTATGCCAGAGCTAACAATATGTATTTACAGTCATTAAGTTTATTAGAAAAAAATCAAAATAAACGTGGTATTTCGGAGCTTCTAATATTACTTGGTGAACTTAATTATGAAACAGGTAACTTAAAAGAATCCAAAAAATACCTTGAAAAAGGTCAGGCTTTAGCAATTGAGATCGAATTGATTGAAGATGTGATTAATAATTACCTGACACTTTCCCAGATAGAAGAAAAAACCGGAAATTATTCACTCTCATTAAAATACTACAAGGACTATGTTTCACTTAGAGATACGGTATTTAATCGTGAAAAACACGAACAAATAGCTGATTTAAGTGCTAAATATGAAACAGAGAAAAAACAACAACAAATTGAATTGCAGAATATTCAACTAGAAAAAAAGCAGTCTACCATAAAATTGCAACAAATCATTTCAGCAATTCTGTCTGTATTAGTACTATTAACTTTGTTTCTTGCGTATACTATTTTCAGATTTTACAGAACAAAGAAAAGAGATAATGAGATTTTGACAAAGCAGAAAAATGAAATTGAATATAAAAACAGGCAAATAACCGACAGCATTATATATGCTCAGAAAATTCAGCAATCGATATTACCATCCGAAAATAAGCTTAATACTATCTTGCAAGAATATTTCATTTTCTTTAAACCCCGCGATATTGTTAGTGGTGATTTTTATTATGCCACTGAAATAAATGACTGGCTTATTATTACTGCCGTTGATTGCACTGGACACGGTGTTCCCGGAGCATTTATGAGTATGCTTGGAAATGCTTTTTTAAATGATATTATGAGTGCTTGTAGTTTCCAGAAAGCAAGCGATATTTTAGAAACATTGAGAATTAAAGTTAAAGAAGCATTACAAACCAGTGAAAACGAGGATAACTCGAAGGATGGAATGGATATGTCATTAATCATGATGAATAAAAAAACGATGAAACTTCAGTTTTCAGGAGCATATAATCCAATGATATTGATAAGAAATACTGAATTGATCGAAATAAAAGGAACAAAATCTCCAATTGGTGTTCATTACAGAGAATTACCCTTCGAAAATCACGAAATGGATTTATTTACGAATGATAGCATTTATTTGTTTTCTGATGGATATGCAGATCAGATGGGTGGGGAAAAAGATAGTAAGTTTACCATTCGTAACTTAAGATCATTGTTGGTTGAAGTTAATAAATTCAACATGTTAGAACAAAAAGCTATTCTTGAAAAAACACTGAATAACTGGATGAAAACATCAAAAAAACAGATTGACGATATATTAGTACTTGGAATTAAAATTTAAAATAACTCTGATATTCAGTTGCTGAATTGATATTTATTAAAATTTTGTCATCATCTGTTTTTACCCTATTCTTCGAAAACTGATTCATAAATTCCTTAAAATGAAGAATATTCTCTTTAGTTGATATAACCTTCTGAATGATTTGCGGTGAAATTAAAATCGGATGCCCGCCTCTCCCTTCGTATTCTGGCACAATTACATCAAAACCTGCACTGTTTTCAATCAACCTACTAAGAATAACCGGATTAACAAATGGATTATCAACATTATGAATAAATACTGTCTGAACTTTTTCAAGTTCACTCACACCCAATTTTAGTGTATAAAACCTATCCCACTCAGGATATTTATTAATTACAATTTTAAAATTTTCCATAATGTTGTAATTCTTCTCAATAAACGATGAATAATCGGTTTCGTTAATTACGAGTATTATCTCTTTGCATCCAAACCGATAATATTCGTTAGTAATATGTTCTATAAAAGATGTGTTTTTATCAAATTGCAGCGACCATTTTGGTATTCCCATACGGGATGATTTTCCTGCGGCGAGAATAATTACAGAATAATCTGATATATTTTTTTCTTTTTGTTGCATCTTTTTTCCAAATTGAGCCATAAATATAGAAGAAATTTAAGAATTAGAGTTGCTTTATGTAGATTTGTTTTTTATAGTTTTAGAATAAGCTATTGGTTTTTATATTGGGCTAAAGCCCTTAGGTACTGTAATTTATAACCCCAGCCTTAAGGCTGGGGTTATAAACAAACTGATAAATTGGACTTTAGTCCATTTTAATATGTAATAAATTTAAAATCCAGGAAATATGTCAGATAAGTTTTACCCTATCGAAATAAAACAATTGCTACAACTTGTTTTAAACGAGTTAAATAATCATAAAAGTATTTTTGGTATCCCAAATGAATTGTTTTTTAATCCCAATAAAAATTTACAATACAAAACAAAACAGTTTAATCAAACTATTGATACTCCAATAGGTGTTGCAGCTGGTCCACACTCGCAAATGGCACAAAATATTATTGGTGCCTGGCTTATGGGTGCTCGATATATCGAATTAAAAACAATTCAGACACTCGACGAGCTTGAAGTTTCAAAGCCTTGTATCGATATGCAGGACGAAGGCTATAATTGTGAATGGTCGCAGGAACTTAAAATTAATGAGAGTTTTAATGAATATCTGAATGCATGGATCATCATTCATATTTTAAACCATAAATTGAAATTTGGAAAAACACCCGGAACGATTTTCAATATGAGTGTTGGTTATAATCTTGAAGGGATTTTAAAAGATAATGTACAATGGTTTTTTAGCAAAATGAATAGTTGTACCAATGAATTAGAAGTTAAAATCAATGAAATAAAAGGTATTTATCCTGAAATTGAATCGATACAAATTCCTTCACAACTATCAAATAACATAACATTATCTACAATGCATGGCTGTCCGGCCAATGAAATTGAAGCCATTGCCGGTTATCTGTTAAGATTTTAAATAAAAAATTAGGATTTAAAACTAATGTTCCTGATATCGCTTTTGAGCATGATTTAAAATATCCGGATGCACTCAATATTATAAAATCGTTACAGAAAATTGCAAAAAACAAAAATCTGGAGTTTGGTCTAAAGCTTACAAATACTCTTGAATCAATAAACAACAAAACTATTTTTGGTGATTCTATTGATATGATGTATATGAGTGGTCGTGCTTTGCATCCAATATCAATACATGTTGCAAATAAACTCCAACACGAATTTAACGGTGAATTACAACTTTCATTTTCAGCTGGAGCAGATGCTTTTAATGTTTCTGATATTCTTGCATGTGGATTTAAAACAGTTACTGTTTGTTCCGATATTTTAAAGCCAGGTGGTTACATGCGATTACACCAGTATTTCGTTGAACTTAGAGAAAGTTTCAAAGCAAATATCGACAAAGAAACATCGCTTTTAAATCTTAAAAAATACGCCGAAAAGACCTTAACTTTAAACAAATACGTGCGAGAGCATATTCTTGCCCCAGATATTAAAACAGAACGAAAATTAGGCTATTTTGATTGTATTTCGGCTCCATGTAAAGATACTTGTGCAACAAATCAGGATATACCTGATTACATGTATTATACCTCAAATAATCAATTTGATAAAGCATACGAGGTGATTTTAAAAACCAATCCATTTCCTTCAATTACCGGAATGGTTTGCGACCACTTATGTCAGAATAAATGCACCCGAATAAATTACGACAATTCTTTATTAATTCGAGAAGTTAAGCGCTTTATATCGGAACAGGATGAAGTAAAATTAAAGCCAACAAATAAAAATGGTATTAAAGTAGCTGTTATTGGTGCCGGTCCATCGGGTTTATCTTGTAGTTATTACTTGGCTTTAGCCGGATTTACAGTCGAAGTTTTTGAACAGAAGTCAAAAGCAGGCGGAATGGTTCAATATGCAATCCCAGGTTTTAGGTTAACCAACGAAGCTATAGAAAAAGATTTTAAACGTGTTACCGATTTAGGTGTTCAAATTCATTTTAGTAGCAAAGTTGATAAAAACAAGTTCCAAT
>JAIFLC010000125.1 GCA_020049295.1 Bacteroidota bacterium | reverse complement strand
GATTTACCAATAGAGAAAATTGAAAACAGTATGTTGGAGGTTTATAGTTTATCGGGATCAAAAGTATTTTCAAAAACTATTACCGAATCAACAAATCAGATTGATTTGCAACAATTGAATTCCGGAACTTATTTAATTAAGTTAACTAAGGATGGAGTGATTTATTCTGAAAAGATACAAATACGCAAATAGAACTAAAAAGCCCCGAAAAATTTCGGGGCTTTTTTATTGCTTTTCGATTCCTTATTCTGCAGTCCGTAAACTCATAATATCGCGATCAAAAATATAGAAATTTTTATCACCCAATAAATTCAGTTTATCCAGAATTTTCTGAACATTTGATTCCTCCTCCATTTGTTCTGTAACAAACCATTGTATCCAGTTATTTGTAGCAAAATCATTTTCTTTAATAACTAAAGCAACAATATCATTTATAGATTTAGTTATAAAATGTTCATGTTCCAATACCTGATCAAACATTTTTTTAATTCCTTCGAATTTTACAGGCGGTTTAGCGAAAGCAGGAACAATTGCATGTCCACCGCGTTCGTTAATAAAACTTACAAATTTCAGCATATGCATTCTTTCTTCTTCAGCTTGAGCATAAAGCCATTGTGAGATACCTTCAAACCCCTCTTTTTCGGCCCATGATGCCATTGCTAAATAAAGATTTGATGAATATCCTTCTTTTTCGATTTGATCGTTCAACGATTTTTCAATTTTTTTTGATAACATATATTGTTTTTTTAGGCCTGTCTAATGACAAGCAGGTTAAACATTTCTTAAATCTCATATAAATAACAAAACTAAACAAATATTGTTTATTTATTCAAAATCGAGATTAAACTCTTGCTTGAGCTTTCCCAAGTTTTCATTTTTGGAAAGCAGATGCTTAAATTTTTCTTCAGAAGTATATAACTTGCTTTCTTGCACTGATTCATTCATAATTAATTTAAGTTCAATTTTAGAGTTTTTGAGTTCTACTCTTAAAAAATCAAGGAGTTCGTTTCTAATATCATTTATCTTTTCTTCTTGTAAATTATTATCAATCTGGAAAGTAACAATAATATCATTTTCAAGTTTAGGTTCTTTCGATGTAAGCGTATTAAAGATTCTTGGTTTGTCACCTAACTTATCAGAAAATTGTTGCCACTTATCTATTAGCTCTAGCTCGGAGAATAATTGATCTTCCTCAAGGGTCTCATTAATAGCTGGTTCTTCGTTTGATTCAGTGTTAAGAATTTCCTCATTTTTTTGGGATACTTGATTTGAGAGGCTCGCTTTTATTGAAAAAGAGGGAATATAATTTGATTTTATAATAGGTATATCAACCTTTTTAACATCTTCGTTTATTTTCTTAATAACCTTTTCTGTTCGCCATCCCTGATCTATATCATTTTCAGATTTCTTTTCTTTTTTTTCTGATTTAGTTTCTATCTCTATAGAATCAGAGTTTTTTTTTTCGCTGGTTACATTACATAACTCAATCAATGCCAGTTCAACATGCAATCGTTTATTTCGACTTATCCTGTAATTCAGATCACATTTATTTGATATTTCGAGACTGGAGAATAAAAACTCAGGTGTTATTATTCGGGTTTGTTCTTTATATTTTTCGCGGATATTAGCTCCAACTTCCAATAATTGAAGTGTAATTTCATCTTTAACTACTAAAAGATTTCTAAAATGCTCACTTAATCCCGAAATAAAATGATGTGCATCAAATCCTTTTTCCAAAATATCATTAAAGGTCATTAACGCAGACGAGAGATCATTTTTAAAAAAAGCATCGGTTAGCTTGAAATAATATTCATAATCAAGAACATTCAGGTTTTCAATAACTTTCTGGTAGGTAATTTGATTGCCAGAAAAACTCACCACCTGATCAAATATCGAAAGTGCATCTCGCATTGCTCCATCAGCTTTTTGAGCAATAACATTAAAAGCATCCACTTCGTATTGAATGTTTTCAGTTTTAGCAATATGTTCTAAATAGGCAACTGTATCATCAATTTTAATCCGGTTAAAGTCAAATATCTGGCAACGCGACAAAATAGTAGGGATAATCTTATGTTTTTCGGTTGTTGCTAAAATAAAAATAGCATGGGCTGGTGGTTCTTCAAGCGTTTTTAAAAAGGCATTAAATGCTTGTGATGATAACATATGAACCTCGTCGATAATATAGATGCTATATTTTCCAACTTGGGGTGGTATCCGTACTTGCTCAATCAGGTTTCGTATATCATCTACTGAGTTGTTTGATGCAGCATCAAGCTCATGAATATTAAACGAACGGTTTGAATCAAATGCTTTGCATAGCACAAGTTGTTTTACCTATACCACGTGGTCCGCAAAATAAATAAGCATGTGCGAGCAATTTATTCTGGATAGCATTCTTTAACGTTGTAGTAATTGAATTTTGACCAACAACCGACTTAAATGTTGCGGGGCGATATTTTCTTGCAGATACGATGAAATTATCCATTTGTATAAATTAACAATTTAGGAAATACAAATTTATACTTTTTGACCATAAATTTCCGTATTCAAATTAATTGTCTTAAAAAGTTATTCACAAAAACAGGGGAGTGAAATTTTATTAAAAAATCAGTTTATTAATTATCATTTACTCATTTAAATCTTTGTAAAATATAAAAAAAAGTCTAATTTTGCGGCTCATTAAATTAATTATTTATTTAAAAACAAAAGTGTTATGATGAATCATTACGAAACCGTTTTCATTACAACTCCCGTTTTGTCTGATACTCAGATGAAGGAGACGGTTGAAAAATTCAAGAACATTTTGGTAAACAATGGAGCCAAAATAGTTCATGAAGAAAATTGGGGTTTAAAAAAACTCGCTTATCCGATTCAAAAGAAATCGACTGGTTTCTATTATTTAGTTGAGTTTGCTTCTAGCGGTGAACTAATCAACAAACTTGAAATTGAATACCGACGAGATGAAAGAATTATCCGTTTTTTAACATTCAAAATGGATAAATACTCCGTTGAGTATAGTGAGAAGAAAAGAACTAAGAAAGAAACTAAAGCGGAGGAATAAACATGTCACAAAATCAATCAGAAATCAGATACCTTACACCCCCAACCGTTGAGGTAAAAAAGAAAAAGTACTGTCGTTTTAAGAAAAATAAGATCCGTTATATAGATTATAAAGATCCTGAATTCTTAAAAAAATTCGTTAACGAACAAGGTAAAATTCTACCTCGTCGATTAACAGGAACTTCTTTGAAATATCAAAGAAAAGTAGCCAAAGCTATTAAAAGAGCTCGTCATCTTGCTTTGCTGCCATATGTAACCGATATGTTGAAATAACCAGTTGGAGGAATAATAATGGAAGTAATTTTAAAACAAGATATGCCTAACTTAGGCAATGCAAACGATGTTGTAAAAGTAAAAGATGGCTACGGAAGAAATTTCTTGATTCCTAGAGGTTATGCTATTTCTGCTACTTCATCTGCAAAAAAGATACATGCTGAGAATCTTAAGCAAAGAGCACATAAAGAAGAAAAAGTTAAAAACGAAGCTCTTGAAAGTGCCAAAAAACTTGAAAAAGTATCATTAACAATTGGTGCTAAAACCAGCTCTACAGGTAAAATTTTCGGATCGGTTAATACAATTCAGATTGCTGAAGCGTTGAAAGAAAAAGGTTATGATATTGATCGTAAAAACATTACCATTGCTGAAGATCAGATTAAAGAGGTAGGTAAACACAAAGTAACAGTAAAACTTCACAGAGATGTTAAGGTTGAAGTTTCAATAGAAATTGTTGCTGAATAACTATCAGAACTCCACTATATAAAAGAAAGGCTGCCATTTGGCAGCCTTTTCTATTTAGTTTTATTTCACAGCAATAGTTTCAATTTCGATAAGCGCTCCAAGAGGTAATTTTACCACTCCAAAAGCAGCTCTAGCAGGTGGATTTTCTTTATAATATTCACCATACACTTCATTCATAGCCTTAAAATTATCCATATCACTTAACAAACATGTTGATTTTACAACATTTGTATAAGAATATCCTGCAGCTTTTAAAATAGCTCCGATATTTTCCATAACCTGTTTGGTTTGTTCCTTAATTCCTTCGGGCATTTGGCCTGTTGCAGGTATAATTGGAATTTGTCCTGAAATATAGAGTGTTCCGTTCACTTCAATTGCCTGACTATATGGGCCAATAGCTTTAGGAGCTGATTCGGTAAAGATTACTTTTTTCATAATGAATTTGTTTAGTTTGTATTTTTATTCTAAAACAAAATTAACGTAATTTGCTCATCAAAAAAAAGATTTATGAGAGTTCTTCTAGTCGACAACTACGACTCTTTTACTTATAACCTGGCTCATTACATTGAGCAATTTGCAACTGATGTTATTATAAAACGTATCGATGATATTGAGTTAGATGATATTGAATTATTTGATAAGATCGTTTTTTCGCCTGGTCCAGGATTACCAAAAGATTCGCCAATAATGTTTTCTATTCTTGATAGATTTAAATCAAGTAAATCTATTTTTGGTGTCTGTTTAGGTCATCAGGCAATAGCCGAATATTATGGTGCACAGTTAATAAACATGCCCGAGGTACATCATGGTAGGGATATGGAAACGAAAATTATTGTTGACGATTATATATATAAAGGTATAAAACACACTTTCAGGTCAGGGAGATATCATTCGTGGTTAGTTAGCAAAATTAATTTTCCATCAGAGCTCGAAATTACCGCAACTGATCATCAGGGAAATATTATGTCATTGCGACATAAAAAATACGATATTAGAGGAGTTCAGTATCATCCAGAATCAATAATGACAGAATTTGGAATAGATATTATTAAAAACTGGGTTTTAGAGGTTTAAAGGTTTATTGGTAAAATGGTGAATTAGTGAATTAGTGAACTAGTAACTAGAAACTAGTAAATAGTAAATAGGGGAATTAGGAAGCTTGGGTCTCATGGCTCAAAGCATATTGCTTCTTCTGATAATTGGTAATTGGTAATTGGTAATTGATTATTGACTAAAGGTTTTCTTGCCATGTTCTTTTCTTCGGAAGTTTTAAGAAGTCTTTCAAGGTCGATGCTTTTACATTAATTTGGAAATTATAGCTTTGCATTCTACCAATAGGAATCCATGTAAAACTCATTTCCCAGCAGTGCAGGTCTCTATGTATACTCAAACTTGTTGATGAAAGTTCTTTATTTGTAATATCGTAGTTTGTTCTGAAGCTTATTTTCCACTTTGGGGTTAGGCTAAAATCACCTGATAATCTTGCCGTTTGAGTCGTTTTTCCTTCGTCAAGACCAGGCTTAGAATAATTATAGTTATATCCAACACTTACATTCCATGGAATATCAAAATCAACATAACCAACTACCGTTTGTTGATATTGTTGATAAGAAAGATCCTGTTCTGTTTCGTCTGCTAAATTTTCACCGAGATCTTTACCTTTGTTCTGGTTTTGATCTTTTTCGTCGCCTTTAGAATTTAAATTAAAATCAACAGCAACATTAACGTTTTCTAAGCGGCCAATTCTATTAAAGAAGTTACCATCAGATACATTCCAGTGAAACTCATCATATGTTCTGCCGGTTACATTATCAATGGCATACGGATCAAGTGATGCACTCATGTTTATATTTACTTTATCTTTAAAAAGAGTAGTTCGACCACTAATACTAATAGTACTCCAATTCATCGAATCTGCAAATATGTTATAAGATGTTGAGATCCGCAGTCCATCGATTAGCTTAATTTTTCTGGTTCCTGTAACTGTATCTTTATCAGATCTTACTTTCATCTCGAGATTATTGTTCAATCCCAGCGAAACAGTACCCGATTGGCCTGGTGTGGCAGGTAATTTGTATATTCCATTTGAAAATATGGAATATTCAATATTCCTTTCACCTAATAATGAATCCTGGTAGGAATAAGAATCATAATAATTATCCACCATACTTCCTAAATCGGGTCTGTATGAAACACCCACAGATGGTGTAATCACGTGCCGAACAGCTACTATTTTTGATTCAGGATTTTTAAAGGAATACATTCCATAAATATTTGGACCTATATTCAACGAAACAGAAGGAGTAACCATTTGTGCATATTTTATGGTAGGAACAGTGTCTACTTCTTCAATTCCGTACTTTTTTGTATTCTCATTATAATAATCTGCGTTCCAACTCTTTTTTACGTAATTTGGATATAATATACCTGTATATTCTACTTGGGGAGATAAATTAAAATATTTAAGGATCTTGATATTTGTACTAATGGGTATATTATGTTGAAATCCATTATCAAAATCAGAAATAGTTGTACCATGAAATAATAACGAATCGGCTGTAGTTATTTTATTCTCAAGTTTCGATTTATAAGAAATTTCAATGTTTTCGTACCATTTCTGTTCACCTGATGATTTTTCTCTTCTAAACGGATATTTTCTATCCATGTTAAATGTTAAAACGGGCAACGCTAAATTAACATTATTGGATTGAGAGTTTTGAGAGTGATTTAATTGAGCGGTAAATCTAAATGGAGTATTTCCTATCCATGATTTTGAATAGGAGATAGATGAACTCTTTGTATTTGTATTAAGATCTTCAATTGTTTTACTATTATACTGTTCGTAAGATGTTGTACTATAATTAACATTCGCACTAAATTTTGAACTAGGATTTGCTTTGGCATCTTGAGAATGAACCCAATTAATTTTATAATCTTTTGATTTTAAATAATCGGGTAATCCTTTTTCGCTTTTTATAAATTCATTATATGAAAAATTGAAGTTACTATTAAACTTATATTTCTTAACAAATCGATATCTTAATTCAGTACCCCAGGATCCTTCAGAAAAAATATCAGCTGTAATAGCAAGGTCCATTCTGTCGCTAATTCCAAAATAATAACCTCCATCCTGTAAATAGAAACCGCGGTTTCTTTGTTCACCATATTTTGGAACGATAATTCCTGATGATTGTTCTTTCTGGCTTGGAAAATATCCAAAAGGAACAAAAATAAACTTTAAGGGTAAATCCTGAATTACGAGATATGAATATCCCGAAATTATTTTTTCGCCTGGAATAACTTTTGCCTTCGACATGGATAAATAAAAGTGAGGATGATCAGGTTCGTCGCAGGTTGTGTACTTCCCATTTTTCATTAAAAAGCTATTATCTTCAAACTTTTTTGTGTACTGGCTATGCAAATAACCATCTTCTTCTTCTGTAAATACCTCCTCAATATATCCTTTTTCTGTTTTAAAATTATACCGAATAGTTTTCGCTTCATATTTGCTTCCCTTTTCAGTAAATACAGGTTTTCCAATTAAATTACCCAAACTATCTTCAACACCATGGGCATATACAATATTATTTTCCTGGTCGTACTCAATATAATCTGCCTCAAGAGTTATTTCACCGTATTCAACTTTTGCTTTATTATATAGGTATACCATTTTAGAATCACGGGAAAGAACGATTGAATCTGTTGCAGAATATATAACCTTTGTATCTATTGGACTCTTATTTGTTTTCTTTTTAGTTAAAGTAGAGTCAATAGTTTGATTCAATATACTATCTGGTACATTTATTGTGTCATTCGCAGGTACTAACAATTTATTCGCTTTAACTTCTTCCAATTCATTTTGTGAAAAGGAGGTTAACGGGAGTACCGAAAACATTAGGAATGAAAAAACAAGTATCCTTAATTTAAAATACAATATTATTATACTATTTTTGTGCAAGTAATTAATTTTAAAGCTTCAAAACTAACTAAAATATTATATACATTATAGATGAAGATGTATTTTGTCGATAATTTTTATAAACAAAAAAGATACCATTCTTTAAACTGGTTATTTTCATTACTATTTTTCTTTTTATTCTCAGTTACTTATAGTCAGAATGAAGAACATTATTCGTTTAGTACAATAGTTATCGATCCCGGACATGGAGGACTTGATAATGGTACTTCAGGTAAACTGACAAAAGAAAAAGATATTGCATTAGCTATTTCACTCAAAGTTGGAAATCTGATTAAAGAAAACATTCCAGGTATAAATATTATATTCACAAGAGATTCTGATGTTTTTGTTCCCTTGAATGAGAGAGCTGACATTGCAAATAGAAACAATGCCAATTTGTTTATATCTATTCATTGTAATGGAAATATCAATACGAATGCTTCTGGTACCGAAACATATGCCATGGGGTTACATAAGACAGATGGAAACCTGGAAGTAGCAAAAAAGGAGAACTCTGCAATTTTATATGAAGAGGATTATTCAACAAAATACGAAGGCTTTGATCCCAATTCAGTTGAATCGTATATAATTTTTACATTTCTTCAAAATACATTCCTTCAGCAAAGTCTTAACTATGCATCTTTTGTTCAGGATCAGTTCGAAATCAGAGCTCAACGAAAAAACAGGGGAGTAAAACAAGCAGGATTTCTTGTTTTGTGGAAAACCACTATGCCAAGTGTGCTGATTGAAGTTGGATTTTTAACCAATCCCAAAGAAGAACTTTATTTAATGAGTGAGGATGGTCAGGATTATATTGCATCAGCAATATACAGAGCTTTTAAAGATTACAAAAAAGCAATAGAAGAAAAAAGCCAGTTTGCAACAAGAAAAGATGTTCCTGTGATTAACGTAGATACAAATAAACAAGAAACTATAACTGATGGTAGTCCGGTACATTTTAAAATTCAGGTTGCTTCTGCACGAAATCCAATTGATACAAATTCGATTTATTTTAAAGGACTTAAAGGTATTGAAGAAATAAAATTTGATACTATTTATAAATATACCATAGGAACATCATCAAACTATAATGAGATGGTAGAATTTAAAAAAACAATAGGAGATAAATTTCCTGATGCTTTTATTATTGCTGTCGAAAAGGATGGTAAGCAAATTAGCTTATCAGAAGCATTTCGATTATTAAATAACTAAAAATTAAAAATAAATACTTAAAATATTTTCAGATGAAACTTACTAAAGAAACAAAGATCGGTATTATTGCAGTTATAACATTTGCTTTATTAGTATGGGGATTTAACTTTTTAAAAGGCAAAAATATTATTGTTACCAGTAATTATTATTTTGTTGTTTACGATCATATTGATGGTCTTGAAGATGCCAGCGCTGTTATGTTGAGTGGTTATAAGGTTGGCGTAGTGGAAACAATAAAATTTCATAAAAAACAAAGAAGTAGAATTATTGTCCGTTTTTCAGTAGATAAGGATATTATGATTCCACAAAATTCAAAGGCTGTTATTGAACCTGCCACACTAATTGCAGGAAAAATTATTAAATTAGAATTTTCTGATGAGATTCAATTTCATGAAAAAGGAGATACACTAATTGGATTGATAAAACCCGGATTAGAATCAGAACTTATACCCATTAAAAACAAAGCAGAACGATTGATTGAATCACTTGATTCCGTTTTGTCAATCTTTGATGCAGAGCGAAGAAAGGGATTGCAAAACTCACTGGATAATATAGAGAACATTTCTGGCGATCTTTCAGGTTTGGTTGCTGAAGAAAAAGATAAGCTGTCAAAAATACTTACAAACTTCGAATCCATTTCAGATAACCTTAAGAACAACAACGAAAAAATTTCAAACGTGTTGGCTAATTTTTCCAATATCAGCGATTCATTAGCACAGGCAAATATAAAATCAACTGTGCTAAACGCAAACAAAACACTGGCTGAACTAGGCGAAATATCAGGTAAAATAAATAAAGGTGAAGGAACTATTGGGTTATTAATTAACAATGACTCATTGTATGTTAATTTAAATCAACTTGCTACAGACCTTGATAAGCTTGTAATTGACCTAAACGAGAACCCAAAAAGATATATTCATTTTTCATTGTTTGGGAAAAAGGACAAGCAATAAAGAGCTTGAATACTTCAATTTGCTTAGAATAATTCTAAATTTTTACATTCAAGATTTTTTTTGAGTATTAAAATGAATTTCTAAAATTTTTCTTTAGTTAATTTTTTCTAAAGAATTAGTTAACAATTTTTTAACATTAAAAAATCCTAAAAGCCTGTTTTATCGCTGATTACAAAAAAATCATTTTTTTAAAAAAATTAATCGCCTGATATAAACATGCATATCTTTTTTTTAAAAAAAACAATAGGAATTAAGTTTTTTTTTCCTTTTTTTTTTCACAATTTTGTTTGAACCGTAAAAACAAGTAAAAATTTTTTAAACAATTAAGAGTTAAATGGATAATAATAAGCATCAGGAAATTTGGAGCAATTGCTTAAAAATTATCAGAGACAATGTCCCATCTA
>JAIFLC010000124.1 GCA_020049295.1 Bacteroidota bacterium | reverse complement strand
CACAGCCATCGGATTACCCCAAGTAAATGGAGCTATTAATTATCAATATATTCCGGGTGAATTACCGGTTGCATCATTTGGAGGTATGGATTTTACTCTTGGTGTTAAAAACACTACTACCTATTCTATTACTGTATCGCAACTTGTATTTAGTGGCGAATATATTGTTGGACTACAAGCATCAAAAACCTTTTTGCAGATATCTAAACTGGCAGCCGAAAAACAACTTTTGGATCTTAAAGGCAACGTAATTAATGGATATATCTCGGTTTTAGTTCTGGAACGTAATCTAGAGATTATTGATTCGTCCTTAATCAACATGTCGATATTGCTTAACGAAACCCAGCAAATGTACAAACAGGGTTTTATGGAATCCACTGATGCTGATCAAATACAAATAACCTTAAATACCTTAACAAATGCTAAAAACACAATAGCCAGACAGTTAGAGGTATCTAAAATGTTGCTGAAAATTACATTAGGAGTGGATATTAAAACCGAAATTCGTTTAACTGAAAATCTCGAAGATTTAAATACTCAGTTTAACAAAAGTGTAAAAGATATTACAAGTTTCAATATCGAAAACAACATCGATTACAAGCTTGTTGATAACCAGGTTGCTATTTCGAAGCTAAGTTATAAACGTGAAAAGACAAAATATCTTCCTACTATTTCGGCGTTTTATAATTATCAGGATAAAACCAATAAAGCATCTTTCGATTTTACTATAAATCATATTATTGGTGTAAACCTCAATATGCCGATATTTTCAAGTTTTCAGAGAAATGCAACAGTTCAGCAGGCAAGGCTTGAGCTTGAAAAATCGATGAATAATAAAATATTGTTTGAAAACTCGCTGACAATGCAGTTAAGCATGGCCAATAACAATTATCATAATGCATTGGATAAATATAAAGTTACTGGTCAAAATGCAAAGCTATCACGAAATGTCTTTGAAAATATGTCAAAAAAATACAAAATTGGGATGGCTTCGAGCATGGAGCTTACTATGGCTAATAATACATTTCTTCAAAGCCAATCCGACAATATTAGTGCTTTATATGAATTGCTTACATCAAAAATTGAATTAGAAAAAATATTAAACGAATTATAAAAAATGAAAAAAATTATAGTATTTGCAGTAATTGCATCATTAGCAGCCTGCAGTCCAAAATCTGAAAACAAAAACGTTAATGAATTAATATCGAAAAGAGATTCGCTTCAGAAAGTTCGGGCAGAAATAGAACAACAGCTAAATAGTATTCATTTTCAAATTGCTGAGTTGGATTCTTCAATCAATCCAAATGATCTTAAGGTAATAAAGAAAATTACAATGCAAAAAAACCGCATTGTAGGTATAGAACAAAAAATCTCATCACTCGAAAACCAGATGACCGCAAGAGATCAGAAATTACTCATTCCTGTTGAAGTTAAAGAGATACAACCAGAGTTATTTAACCATTATATTGTTACTTATGGTGATGTTGAAGCAAAGAATTATGCTATGATTAGTCCTGAGATGGGTGGCCGTATAGAAAAAATCTATGTATCAAATGGCGATTATGTATCCAAAGGACATTTGCTTGTTTCGCTAAATACAGCGGCTATTGATAAACAGATTGAAGGTTTAAAAGGAAGCCTCGAACTGTCAACAAAAACATTCAGCAAGCTTGATACGCTTTATAAACAAAACATCGGTTCTGAAATTGAATATCTGACAGCAAAAAACACAAAAGACAATCTTGAATCACAGATGGAATCGCTGCAGGCACAAAAACGAATGGCTCAAATCAGAGCTCCCTTTGATGGAATTGTAGATAAGATATTTTCGAAAGAAGGTGAAATAGCTGGACCAAGTTTCCCTGTTATTGAATTTGTGAACCTTAAGAAACTTATTGTTAAAGCAAGGGTTTCCGAATCACATATTGACAAAGTTTTTAAAGGCGAAACCGTTGAAATTCGTTTTAATTCGCTTCCCGGACATGTTGTAAAAGCACCAATTACGCAAGTTTCGAAGGTGATAAACACCAAGAGCCGTACATTTGGAATAGAGATGGAAATCGATAATCCTGGTGATAAAATAAAACCCAATATGGTTTCGGCTATAATGATAAATGACCTTGTTGTAAAAGATGCATTTGTGGTTCCATCGCTGGCTATTCGCAAAGACATTACAGGAAATTTTGTATACGTTGTTAATAAGGTAAATGGAGCAAATGTGGTTGGTAAGAAATATATCACAACCAGCTTATCGTATGATGACAAAACGCTTATTACAAATGGTCTTATTGCCGGAGATAATGTTGTTGTTAAAGGATTTCATTTGGTGAGTGCCGGAATCGAAGTAAACCTTATTAAATAATTTGAACAGAGGTTAACATGAAAGCAAAAGAATTATCAGAACAAATAATACGGGAGTTTAAATTAACTACCCTTGCCCTGAAAAACAAAAATACAGTATACCTGCTTACGGTATTGCTTTTATTCTTTGGAGTGTACTCATACAGGAGTTTGCCCAAAGAGTTGTTTCCAGAGATCGTATGGCCACAAATAATGGTACAAACGATTTATCCGGGAAACTCTCCTGAAGATATTGAAAATCTTATAACACGCCCACTTGAGAAAGAAATTGAAAATGTTCGCGGACTAAAAGAAATTACATCCATTTCTGCCCAGGATGCATCTATGATTTTCGTTGAGTTTAATACCGACGTTGATATCGAAGATGCCTTACGCAGAGTAAAAGATGCCGTTGATATCGGAAAAAACGACCTTCCAAAAGGAGCTACCGAGCTACAGGATCCATTGGTGTTTGATCTCGACTTTTCGGAATTTGCTATCCTTAATATTAACTTATCGGGAGATTATAGTGTTGAAGAACTAAAATACTTTGCCGAAAAACTGCAGGATGAATTCGAAAGCATACCAGAGGTTTCGAAAGCAATGATCGAAGGAGTAAATGATCGTGAAATAAAAATAAACGTTGACTTGCACAAGCTGGAAGCTCTTGAGATTTCGTTTTTTGAGATTTCAAATGCTGTTCGAACGGAAAACGTTTCAATGGCCGGAGGCGAAATTCTGTTAGGTCAGACACGTCGTAGCATCCGAACAATTGGGGAATTTAAAGACATTAAAGAACTTGAAAATATTATCATTAAAAACAAGGATGGTAATATTGTTTATTTAAAAGATGTGGCCGATGTAATTGATGGCTATACCGAGCCAACAAGCTTTGCCCGATTGAATAAAAAATCGGTAGTATCGATACAGGTTGTTAAAAAAGGTGGAGAAAACCTGCTTTCAACTACCGATAAAATCTATGAGAAATTAGATTTGGCTAAAAAAGAAGGTGTTCTACCTAAAGGTGTTGATATATCTATTACAAACGACCAGAGCGAATCGGTAAAAATGCAGTTAGGAAACCTTGAAAACAGCATGATTATGGGTATGATTTTGGTTATTGCTGTTTTGTTTTTCTTCTTAGGTACCAGAGATGCCCTTTTTGTGGGTTTAGCAATTCCAATGTCCATGTTTATTTCGTTTGTAGTTATCGGAGCAATTGATTTCCGAATAAATATGATCGTATTATTTTCATTAATCCTTGCTCTTGGTATGCTGGTTGACAATGCAATCGTAGTGGTCGAAAATATCCACCGGTTTATTGATCACGGATTTTCGCCGTGGGAAGCAGCAAAACAAGGTGTAGGAGAAATTGCGGTACCTATCATTTCATCAACACTAACAACATTAGCCGCATTTTTTCCACTAGCTCTTTGGGAAGGAATTATGGGTGAATTCATGAAATACTTGCCAATTACCTTGATTATTGTTCTAACATCTTCATTGTTTGTGGCATTAATAATTATCCCCGTTGTTGCAGCAACATTTATCAAAGAAAAATCCGAACAAGAAAATGGAAAAACTGTTCGAAGAAGAAGAAGAGCGTTGTATGTCGCTTTAGGAATGATGGCTTTGGGTGGGTTGCTTTTGTTAACAGGAGCAAGGGTTTTCCCAAATCTTTTAATCCTTTTTGGAATTATTGGTTTAATGCATGTTTTATTTTTGCGTAGAGTCGAATCCTGGTTTCAGGATGTCTTTTTAGGCAAAATGGAACGTTTTTATGGCCGGGTATTACGATTTGCCTTACGTGGAAGAAATCCGTTCTGGTTTTTGGGTAGTACAGCCCTGTTGCTAATTGTAACAATTATGTTGTTTTTCTCTCGAATGCCTAATATTACCTTGTTCCCTTCCGGAGATCCAAATTATATTAATGTTGTTGTTTCGTTACCCGTAGGAACAGATATTACCGGAACAAATGATTTCATTAGTATTCTTGAAGATGATATTATAGATTATTTTGAACCCTACAAAAATGAAGTAGGCGTTCCAATTGTCGAATCAATTTTAACAACCGTTGGTAAAGGGGATCCTATGGATTTTTCTGCCGGATCAAAAGCAAATATGTCTATTTTAACGATAACTTTTATTGATTATGAGTTACGCGGAAAAGAAAATAGCACGTCTAAAATGATGACCGGGTTAAGTAAGCGTATCATGGGTAAATACGCTGGTGTTGAGATTGAGATATCGAAAGACGAAGGTGGGCCTCCAACAGGAAAACCTGTGAATATCGAAATTATAGGACAGGAATTTGATAAGCTGGTTTACCTTGCAGATACATTGAAAGGTTTTATCGAAACAGCCAATATTGACGGGATTGAAGGATTAAAAATGGATATAAGTACTCAAAACCCAGAGCTACAAATCTATATTGATAGGGATAAAGCTCAACGGTTTGGATTATCAACACAGATGATTGCCTACACAATTCGCCAATCTTTGTTTGGTGACGAAGTATCGGATTTCAAATTCGGTGAAGATGAATATCCTATTCTGGTAAGATTAAAAGATGAATACAGATATAATCTTCCGGTAATGATGAATATGAAAATACCTGTATTTGGCGATGGACCTCCTGCTTATATACCATTATCGGCAGTAGCTGATTTCAAATATTCAACATCGTTCAGTTCGGTAAGGCGAAAAGATCTTGATAGGGTTATTACATTATACTCGAATGTGATTGAAGGATACAATGCAAATACGATTAATACGCAGCTTCAGGCTTTGCTAGGAAATTTCGAAATGCCAGTTGGTTATCGTTATGAGTTTACCGGCGAGCAACAGGAGCAAAACGAATCATCAGCTTTTTTAGCAAACGCAATGTTGATAGCCCTTGCATTAATTATGCTGATCCTGGTTACACAGTTTAACTCTATTATATTGTCGTTAATTATCTTCACAAGCATCATATTCAGTACCATTGGCGTATTTGGTGGATTGTGGACATTCGATATGGATTTTATTATCATTATGACAGGAATTGGCATTATATCGTTGGCAGGAATTGTTGTTAACAATGCAATCGTATTAATCGATTACATTGAATTGCTTAAAGCGCGAAAAGGTAAAGAATTGGGTATTGATGATACTACCTATCTTCCTGTTGATGTTGCAACTGATTGCGTTGTACTGGCAGGGAAAACACGGTTAAGACCAGTACTTTTGACTGCAATAACTACCATTTTAGGTCTTGTACCTATGGCAATAGGTTTAAACTTTGATTTTAAGGGGTTGTTCCAAAACTATAATCCAAATATTTATTTTGGTGGAGATATGGCTTCTTACTGGAGTAATATGTCTTGGACCGTAATTTTTGGATTGACCTTTTCAACATTCCTTACGTTGGTTATTGTTCCAGTAATATACAGAATCATGATATTAACTAAAAAGAAAGTAATGCATATTTTGGGATTACATTCGTAATCAGAATACGATCCTTTTAAAAAACCCGGTAAAAAATATACCGGGTTTTTTGACTTTAACTAATATATATTGTAATTTTAATCTTCTTAACTTTTTTAATATACTCATTAATAAATTATTATGTGGATAATTTTAAAAAAGCACGCATTTTAATCGTTGAAGACGATATTGATAATCTAGAATTTCTTAAACGTCTTCTCCTACTAAAAGGAATTGAGGTAATTACAGCAACTTCGGGCGAGGAAGCTGTTGAGTTGATTAAAAAAGATCAAACAATACAATTAGTTTTAATGGACATTCTTTTACCTCAAATGAGCGGTTACGAAGCTACAGCTCTTATAAAAGAATTAAAACCGGAGCTTCCAATAATTGCACAAACCGCCTTTGCTATGCATAATGATCGCGAAAAATGCCTTGAATTTGGTTGCGATGATTATATTTCAAAACCTATTAACAAGGATCTACTTTATAGAAAAATAAATAATTTGCTGTAATCTGATTTTTATTGAAAATCTATTTATTTCCTCGGCAAAACCCTCATTACAAATAATCTAAATCTTTGTTAAGCACTTATTAATAATCTCTGGGGTTATCTCTTCTTTTACTATGTAGTTTCGTGCACCGGCTTCAAGCATTCGTGTAATATCCTGTAGTTCAGAATGAAATGAAACAGCAATTATTTTTAAATCACGATACATATCTACGGCTTTTTTAGTGGTTTCAACACCATCCATTACAGGCATTTCCTTATCCATAAAAACAATATCAATGGATTTTTTTAATAAAATATCGAGGCATTCAACTCCATTATTCGCCATAAATATTTCACCTACGCGATCAGAAAAATGCTCTTGTATCATAAACTTAAGAGCGTCAGCAAATCTTTTATTATCGTCAACTATAAGTATATTCATAAGTTTATATTTACTATTTTACTCTTTGTCAATTATAGAGCATTTTGTACTTAACTCAAAATGAAATCCCATTTTTTTATTTGACATCACAGAATACTTTCCATTAATCATTTTTGTACGATTAATAATATTTTGAATACCCATTCCCTTTTTCTTATCAGTAAAATTCTCTTCAAAAATAAACCCAACACCATTGTCTGAATAATTTAATACTAGCAGCTGGTCATTAAAGTTTAATTCAATTGCAATATTGCTTGCATTGGCGTGTTTAATAGTATTATTGAATAATTCCTTTATGATTCTGTAATACGTAGCTTCGACATTATTTGGGAAACGATTGTTCTCAATATTTGTAACTAATTGAATTCCTATAAGACTTTTTGATTTATCAAAAAAAGATTCTAACGCCGCTTTTAAACCATACCTGCTCAGCAATTGTGGATTTAGGGCTGCCGAAACCTCTCTTATATTATGTATAGACTCTTCGATAAGTTCATTGAGCTGTTCAATAATATATTTGCTTTTCTCTTCATCTTTATTTGAAGATAAAATGTTTATATACATTTTCATGCTCGACAACAACGGCCCAACTTCATCATGAAGATCGCTTGCCAATCGCTGCCGTTCTTTCTCTTCTGTTTCAATTATTGAGTTAATAACTTTTTTTTCTAGATTTTTCCTTTCTCTTATATCGTGAGCAACAATTAGTGTAGCTTTTTCATTTTCGTAATTAATTGTTTTGCTTATTATCTCCAAAGAAATTGGGGCTCCATTTTTATTCTTCAATTCTAATTCTATTAAAGGCATTGTATTTTCTTTATTTAATTCGGAGTTTCTTCTTAAAGATTCTTCTTTGAAATCTCCTGATAAAAGATCATAAATTTTTGTCCCAACAATCTGATTTTGAGGCAAACCGGTGCTTTCTAACATTGCCTGATTAATATTCAATATTGTTCCATCTATTTTAGTAATAACAATTAAATCACTCGTACTATTATAAATATTTCTGAATTTTTCCTCGCTTATTCTAAGCTTTTGTTCTGTAATTTTTCGTTCATTTATATCTCTTAGATTTGCCAAAACATATGGATGATTATCAATTGTAATAATGTCTGCAGAAATGAGAACTGTAATTATTTTACCTGATTTTATCCGAACATTAAATTCAAAATTTCTTGCTTCCCCTTTTTTCAAAAGATCTATGTATTTATCTCTATCTTTTAAGTCTACCCATAATCCTAGCTCTAAGGTTGTTTTTCCGATGGCCTCTTCTTTTGTGTAACCACTTAGTATTGTACACCCATTATTTATATTGTATATTTTTTCAGTTCTAACGTCAGAAAGCAAAATGGCATCTGGAGTAAAATCAAATATTTTCGAAAATTTATCTTCTGATATTTTTAGTTTTTCGAGAAATTTATTACGTTCTGTAACATCTCTAACAATTGCCTGTACAAGTATTTCCTCGCCCAATTTAAATGAATTAAGGCTAACCTCTGCATCAAATGGTGTTCCGTCAAGCTTAATGTGTACCCAATCAAAGGTGGTAATATCACCCATTATTGCAGTATTAATTTTTTCAACGGCCTTTTCTCTAGAGCTTCTTCCATCGGGTTGGAATTCGGGGCTAAATAAATAGGGCGGTTTACCTATTATTTCATCTCTATTACATCCAAACATTTTAAGTGTTTTCTGGTTGCAATCAATAAAAATATCATTTTTCATTAAAAATATAGAGTCATTCGCATTTTCAAACAATCGTCTGAATTTTTCTTCGTTTTCTTTTAATAATTGCCTTGATTTGTATCTTTCGGTAATATCCTCAACAAGGCAAACGCCTGCTACTTTTTCATTTTTAGAATTTAAAATAGTTTTAAAAAACACCCGAACAAATGTGCTTTTACCTCCGGTAAGCGAAGTATACCAATCTTCGTAGTAGCTTTTTCCATCCAAAAAAGATTGTTTTACAGATTCAACCATTTTCTTATTTGGAAGATCTTTTATCATATGGAGTCCAACAAGTTTTTCTTTTGAAGAACCCAAAATATCAACAAACTGCTGATTGCAATCTGTAATTATGCTTTCGCTGTCATAGTGCATAATTCCAAGGGGTGAGTTATAAAATATATTTTTATATTTTTCTTCGCTTTCCTTTAAAGCAATCTCTGAATTTCTACTATTATTTATATCTTGTATTGTCCCAAAAATAATAACAGGATTATTATTCACATCACACTCCATCTCTGCCATTCCAAGTACCCACCTTTCCTGTTGATCGTGTTTTCTTACTATTTTGTATACCTTATTAAAGGGTTCTCTATCATGTAAAATATTTGTTATAAAATATTCTTTCATTTCCACTCTAAAATCAGGGTGAATTAATTTAAGCCAACTGCTAAAATCTTTTTTATAATAATCTTCTATGCCAAGTATTTTATTTAAAATAGGAGAACTCTCCCATAGATCTGATTCTACATAATAAATAAATCTTCCAATTCCAGCAACACTTTCTGCTTTTTGCAATAGCTCACGATTTTTTTCCAACTCCAATTCTGTTTCTTTTCTTTTCGTAATATCACGAATAAGTGCCTGCATTCGTCCATCAGAAATAACCTTGGTGTTCATTTCAACAAAGACACGGCTACCATCTTTTCGAATGATTTTTCTTTCGCGTACTACTGTGTCACCTTTTTTAATTAAATCATAACGTAACGGTTTGTCTGATAATTCTTCTTTTTCAAACAGAATGCTGATATTTTTACCTATTAATTCGTTTCGCTCATATCCTGATAGATTCAATATGCTGTCATTTGCATCGATAATTTCTCCGCTTCCTATACCTACTAATATTCCATCAGCAGCCTGATTAAATAAATCTTTAAATTTCTGCTCGCTTTTAATGATGGCTGTTTCTGTGTCCTTCTGTTTTGAGATGTCGTGCCAAATAGCATAAATAATTTTTCTACTCTTATTTACTATTGGAATTAATTCCACATCAACAAAAATAGCATTATCATCAGCATCTTTATGAACCCATTCAAAACGATGTTTTCCTAATTTTAGGGCTATTTCAATCATCCTTTTTGCTTTCAGGTCAGATTTCTCGCCACCGGGCTGGTATTCTGGAGAAATAGTTGAGAAATCGGTATTTAATAATTCCTTTAATGAAGTTTTATTAAGAATTTTTAATGCTGCTTGATTACAATCTATAATCTGAAAATTATCGAATATTAAAATTGGATCATCTGATTTCTTTACAAGTAAACGCAACTTCTCCTCGTTCTCGCTTAACTCAATTATAAGATTTTGAAGCAATGTATTTGTGGAAACCTTATTCTCGTCTTGATTCTTTGGTGAATTTTCGCTATTCGATTTCATGAATTTGGGATTTTCATTTCACTTTTTTACATAAAGCAAGGTACTAATAATTCGGTCTGATAAAAATTTTCCTTTTTCAGATAATACAAAAGAGTCATTTACTTTTTTAAGTAATTTATTTTTAACGAATACATCAATTTCCTTAGTCAGAAAATCAAAATACAATTTTCCAAAATCATTTTCAACTTTATTTATATTAATACCCCACATAGTGCGTAATGTAGTTATAATATAATCATTGTACCTATCATTGAGCGTAAGGTTTTCTTTTTCATATGGTACTTTACCCTGAGATATTGCATCCAAATAGTTGGGCAAACTCGAAATATTCCATTGTCGTGAGGTTAAATTATATGAATGTGCTGAAGGACCAATGCCTAAATATTTTTCGTTTCGCCAATAATTAGAGTTGTGCTTCGAGAAAAATCCATCTAATGCAAAATTTGAAATTTCATATTGTATAAAATTTTTTTTCTTTGTTTTTTTTATTAGCATTTCGAATTGATTTACGCTTTCAATTTCAGTTGGCAATTTTATTATATTTTGTTTATACCATTTATTAAAAAGGGTATTTGGTTCAATTGTTAAATGATAAGCTGAAAGATGCTTAATGGGCAAACTCAAAAGAGTATCTAAATTATATTTCCATTCTTTAAGAGTCAATCCGTTTAATCCATAGATTAGGTCAGTACTTATATTATCAAATCCGCAAGCCTGGGCTTCATTTATTACATCAAAGGCTTTTTTTGAATCATGTCTACGTTGCATTAATTTCAAATCACGATCAATAAAAGACTGAATGCCGATTGATAAGCGATTAATACCAGATTTCCTAAGTTGGAGCAAATATTCAACGGATAAATCATCTGGGTTTGCTTCAAGGGTTATTTCTGCATCCTTTTCGATCGTTTGGTATTTTTTAATTTGTGATAAAATCTGTTCTATTTCCTTTATACTTAAAATAGAGGGTGTGCCTCCTCCAAAATAAATTGTTTTCAGATTTTCCTTTTCCAAATAGTTTTTTTGCAATTCCATTTCTGTTTCTATTGCTTTTAAAAATTCTCCTTTTCGTTGCAAAGTAGCAACAGAAAAAAAATCACAATACGCACATTTGCTTTTACAAAATGGAATATGAATATATAAACCAGCCATAATCTGAATAAAATAGAACCAATTTAATTCATTAAATTTTTATTAAATTAACACAAAATAATTGGTAAAAGTTTTAAAAAATTAAGCAAAAAATAATTCGTTCTATTCGACTGATCCTAAGGAAAGTGCATAAACACTGTTCCACGTGAAACATTGACTGCTTATTAACAATATAGTATGCTATTTTAACAAGATAATGTGTAAAAAGGTAAGTATATTAACAATTTCAAAGCTTTTCTGTTTTTACTATTATTTAAAAACTAATAATATCTTTGCAAAAACAAAAAAATGAAACTTAAAAACTACTGGAAAACCTTGCTAATTGCGGCTTTAATACTTACTGCAAGTATTATGTCAGGTAAACAATTAAATAAAGTACAACTATTTGAAATTAAATACTTTGACAAAATAATCCACATTACGATGTATTTTGTTTTGGTACTTTCCATGTTTTCCTCATATCTTAAAAGTTTTACTGGTGTTTCAAAAGAAAATAAAATAGTAATTATCCTTGTGGCAGCCAGTTATGGTTTACTAATGGAGGGTTTTCAGCTCTTTTTTACAGTGGATAGATCTGCCGAAGTAGCTGATATGATTGCAAACACTATTGGGTGTATTTTTGGTTTATTTCTCTATCCTTTTCTATTCAGATATAAAATTTTCCGTGTTTTATAATTTACATTTAATATTGTAAATTAAATTTCTATTTCACGGGTATTTTTTCGACTCTTTTTAAATGTCTTCCACCTTCAAAAGATGTATGTAAAAATATGTCTACAATTTCCTTTGCCTCGTCAAAACTTACAAACCTAGCGGGAATAGAACATACATTTGCATCATTATGAAGTCTCGCCAGCATCGAAATTTCTTTATTCCAGCATAAAGCCGATCGTATTCCCTGGTGTTTATTCGCTGTCATACTAATTCCATTTCCGCTTCCACAGAGTGTAATACCAAATATATACTCTCCTTTTTCCACCGCAATTGCCAATGGATGTGCAAAATCAGGATAATCGGCACTTTCTGTTGAATAGGTACCAAAATCTTTTATTGTATACTTTTTTGAAATCAAATACTCTTTTAATTTTTCTTTAAATTCATATCCAGCATGATCAGAAGCAATGGCTAATTTTATTTGTGACATATATTTTTGTTTTTTAAAATCAATTAACAAAAGTAAATAAATATTAATGGTTATAGTAAACAGTTTTTATATACTTATTAAATAGTAATTAACCACCCAGCTCTAGCAAAACAAACACATTGCTTTCCTGTATACATTTGCTTTTATAACTTGTTAATTAATCAAACTCTTTCTGTTAAAACAGTGTTAATTAAAGTCAACAAAAATGTAAAATTTTTGTTTGTATTATACAATTCAATGCTTATATAATCATTTTTAAGTCAAATCAAAAATATTTAGTTAGTTTTAACCACTAAATAATAAACAGAATTTTAACACTAAAACATATAAAAAAATACAATTATTTATCAGTATAGTACACTATTAACAGTATGTTGATAAGAATACTATATAATTAAAGATCATAGTATTTAACCAAATTTTTGTTGTTAAAATCATATTGAAAAGTTCTTAATTTCTTAAATAACAAGAAAACTTAAATAAACTTTATAACAGTATTAACAGGATATTATTATTATCATATTTATTAATTAAATTATAATATATATAATATAAATATATGGTTGTTGAAAACGTAAAAATAACAAATGGCTTTGTAAATTCTGAAATAGATAATAATATTGATATTGTTAAAGAAATCAATAGAATTAAAAAAGAAAAAAATGCAATTATTCTTGCGCATTATTATCAGACATCAGAAATACAAGATATTGCTGATTTTGTAGGAGATAGTTTAGCGTTATCTCAAAAAGCTGCTGAAACAGACGCCAAAATTATTTTATTTGCAGGTGTTCATTTTATGGCCGAAACTGCTAAAATTTTAGCACCAAATAGCAAGGTGTTAATACCTGATTTAAATGCTGGTTGTTCATTAGCTGATTCATGTCCTTATGATGAATTTGAAAAATTTGTAAATGATCATCCCGATCATTTGGTAATTTCATATGTAAATACTACTGCAGCAATAAAAACGATAACTGATATATGCTGTACATCAACAAATGCGCTTCCTATTGTTAATTCACTACCTATAAATCAAAAAATCATTTTTGCACCAGATCGTAATTTAGGTAGTTATATTAATCGAGTTACTGGACGTAATATGATTTTATGGAATGGAGCATGTCATGTACATGAAGAATTTTCGCTTGAAAAAATACTTGAACTTAAAAAAGAATATCCAACTGCAAAAATTATTTCGCATCCGGAATGTCAAAAACCTATTCAACTTATTTCTGATTTTATTGGGTCAACAGCTGCATTATTAAAATTTACCCAAACCGATTTGGCTAATGAATATATTGTTGCAACAGAATCGGGTATCTTACATCAAATGAAAAAAGCCAGCCCTAAAAAGACATTTATTGCAGCACCTCCAAAAGATTCAACCTGTGGATGTAATGATTGTAATTTTATGAAATTAATAACATTGAAAAAAATGTATAATACACTTAAATACGAAAAGCCAGAGGTTGTTTTAGATGATGATGTAATTAAAAAGGCAAAAAAATCAATTGATAAAATGCTAGAAATATCAAAAAAACTAAATTTATAATTGTTTATTAAAAAATTTGTAAGCAGGGAAAAACTCCCTGCTTTTTTTATACTTTTATGCTCCGATAATAAAAATATAGAGTGAGTTTAAATTCAAAAATATTAATTCTACTTTTTTTTCTGCCCATATTTTGTTTTGGCCAGGATACTTTATTACCAGTAAATAGATATTTTAAACAATATGTATATCAAAATGGAAAATTAGCCAGCGAAGGATTTTTACTAAACGAAAAACCAGATGGGTTTTGGAAATCATTTTATGTTACCGGAATTAAAAAATCAGAAGGAACATGGAAAAATTACTTACTTGATAGTATATGGGTATTTTATGATCAATATGGTGATACAATAGAAAAAGTAAGTTATTTAAGTGGGAAAAAAAGTGGTTATCATACAAAATATTTTACTGATGATCTTGCTAAAAATATGGTTCTTAGTAAAGAGTTATATATCAATGGAAAGAAAAACGGAAACATGTTTTATTTTTTTTCAGATGGAAGAATACAAAAGATAGTTCCTTATCTGGATGATAAAAAAAATGGATTGGCATATGAGTTTGACAAGGATAGTATGATAATAACTATTACAAGATACAGGGATAATGATGAAATTTATAATGAAGAAATAAATAGATATAGCAATAAAAATGAAAAAAATGGTGTTTGGAAAACCTTTTACTCTGAAGGGAAAGTGCGGGAAGAAAGAACGTATTTAAATGGAAAACTGAGTGGTTATTTAAAACAATATGACAATCAGGGATATTTAACAAATACCGTGAGATACGAAAACGATGAAATTGTATTGAAAGATGAAGATTATAATTTGGATATTGAGGTCAAAGAAGAATACGATCAAAAGGGGAATATTACTTTTCAGGGTGGATATTTAAAAGATATTCCGGTGGGTATTCATCGTTATTTTAATTTAAAGGGACAAGTAATAAAATCTGAAACCTATGATATTAATGGATTGCTGGAATCTGAAGGAATCGTTTATCTTGATGGATCAAGGCATGGGAAATGGATAGAGTATTATCCGAGTAAAAAAATTAGGAGCCAAGGGGTTTATAAAAACAATCAGAAAGATGGATTGTGGACTTTTTATTTTGATAATGGACAAACCCAACAAACCGGTAATTATGCCAATGGAAAATTAAGTGGAAACTGGAAATGGTATCATAAAAATGGAATATTATTGCTAGACGAGAACTATAGTTTTGGTCTTCAGGATGGTGAATCAATAGAATATTCAGAAGAAGGTCTGGTTGTTGATTCGGGTTCTTATAGTCAAGGCTACAAAGAAGGTGAGTGGATTACAAGAGTTGGCGATATGATTTTAAAAGGTAACTATGTAATGGATCAGAAAGACGGTCTGTGGCAACAGTTTTATAACAATGGAGGGTTGTTTTTCGAAGGTCGTTATGTACAAGGGAATGCTGATGGTAAACATATTTATTATTACCCATCTGGAAAAATCCTTGAGGAAAGGTTTTACAGTGAAGGACAGAAAGTAAAATCATGGATAAAGTATAAAGAGGATGGTGATATGTTGCTAGTTGTTCAATATAAAGAAGGCCGTGAATTTAAAATAAACGGAGAAAAATTACGATTTGACAAATTCGACTGATAGATTTTTTACCTTTGCCTGATTAATGATATTTGAATGGACGATTTTGATATACGAAATAATGACCTCGAAGACAAGGAAGTAGAAGTCGAGAATAAACTACGACCTTTGAATTTCCGTGATTTTAAAGGTCAGTACAAAGTTGTAGATAACTTAAAAGTTTTTGTTCAGGCAGCCAAAATGAGAGAAGAGGCTCTTGATCATGTTTTATTACATGGTCCTCCTGGACTCGGAAAAACTACTCTTGCAAACATTATTGCCAACGAACTAAGTGTAAATCTTAAATTAACCTCTGGCCCCGTTTTGGATAAACCAGGTGATCTTGCAGGATTGCTTACAAACTTAGAAACTGGTGATGTTCTTTTCATCGACGAAATTCATCGATTAAGTCCTGTTGTTGAAGAATATCTCTATTCAGCAATGGAAGATTATAAAATTGATATTATGATCGATAAAGGACCTAGTGCGAGGTCTGTTCAAATATCACTTAATCCATTCACCCTGATTGGTGCAACCACAAGATCCGGGTTGCTTACAAGTCCTTTACGAGCTCGTTTTGGAATAAGCCTGCATCTCGAATACTACGATCACGATGTATTAACTTCAATTGTTAAACGATCTGCAAGTATTTTAAATGTAAAAATTAAAGATGATGCGGCTTCGGAAATAGCATTTCGTTCGCGCGGAACACCTCGTATTGCAAACTCTTTATTGCGTCGTGTACGTGATTTTGCGCAGGTTAAAGGCGATGGACAAATTGATCTGGAGATTTCGCGATATGCACTAAAAGCACTTAATATTGATAAACATGGCCTCGATGAAATGGATAATAAAATATTAATTGCTATTATCGATAAGTTTAAGGGAGGCCCGGTTGGTTTAAATACCATAGCCACTTCTATTGGTGAAGAAGCTGGAACTATTGAGGAGGTTTATGAACCGTTTTTAATTAAAGAAGGTTATATGAAACGCACTCCACGCGGAAGAGAAGCTACTGAGTTAGCATATAAACATTTAAACCGAACCCATCTAACTGATGATCAGAAAAAACTTTTTTAATATCTTTATTTTCACTGCGAGGCTGGTATACCAGCCGAAGAAGTCCATTAAAAGATTGCTTTGTTTCACCTGTTTTTAGCTGCAGTATTTAGATTGCTTCACTTCGTTCGCAATGACTTAAAAAAAAAGATTTTTAGTCCTCTATATAAATTGTAAAAAAAATTCTTCAAATCCATTGCTTTTTTAATGAAAAGCGTTGGATATTTTCTCTAGTCGCTTTACATCAACGATCTTAATTTTACGTCCGTTAATATCTATAAGCTTATCCTGCTTAAATTCTGATAGTAAACGAATTACGGATTCTGTAGCTGTTCCAACAATATTAGCAAGTTCTTCACGGGTTAATGAAACCTGTAACACCTTATCTTGATCGAGCTGAAATGTATCCATTAGTTTAAGAAGAACCTCAGCAAGTCTTTCACGAACAGTTTTTTGTGCAATGTCAGTAATGTAGGCATTCGCTACGCCAAGTTCTTTGCATGTTAATTGCATCATAGCCAACGAAAAGTTACCGTTAGTTTTAACCAGGCTGATAAGTGTTTCTCCAGGAATAAAGCAAAGAACCGCATCATCAATTACTTTTGCCGATGAGCAAGCTAGTTCGCCACTCAAAATAGAACGGAATCCTATTAAATCTCCTTTTTTAGCAAATGCAATAATTTGTTCTCGGCCATCAATACCGGTTTTAAATATTTTTAAAACACCCGAGTTTAAACAATAAAATCCATTGGTGCGACTTCCTTCGTGATAAATTACATTACCTCGCTTATAGAAATTGCAAACTTTTTCCTGATTAACTTTTAAATGTTCTTCTGGTGTTAAATGCTTAAAAACAGTATCAAAATCATTTACACAGGACTCGCAAACAGGTATAAAATCTCGGTTTTTCATCACATTCATGTATTATTCGGCAAATGAGTTAAGATAAACAATTCATTTATAGGCAAAAACAAACGTATTAAACACAAAAGTATATTTTTTGTTCTATATAATGTAAATTGTATACTGCAAATTAAAATATATTTGTGAAAAATATCGATATGTAAATATATAAAAATATGAAAACATCTTTAAATGTAAACTGGATTGAAAATATGTCGTTCGAAACCGAAATGGATGGACATAAAATTATAATTGATGGAGCTCCTGAAGTTGGTGGAAATGATAAGGGCCCACGACCAAAACAATTAATGGTTCTTGCATTAGCTGGCTGCACAGGAATGGATGTTGTTTCTATTCTTAAAAAAATGAAGGTGGAATATGAAAAAATGAGTATTGAGATTCAGTCCGAATTAACCGAAGAACATCCAAAGCATTATATTAAAATGCATGTTATTTATAAGTTTTGGGGAAAAGATTTGCCTTTAGATAAGATCGAAAAAGCGGTTAATTTGTCCGATGAAAAATATTGTGGTGTTTCTGCAACCTATAAAAAAGCGATGGAGTTAACACATGAAATACAAGTTAATCTTTAGTTATTTATAGTCAGTGTGAGAGAGCCTTATAAAGGCGATCGAAGCAGTTTATAGAACACGTATTTAGATTGCCTGCCTATCGGCAGACATGTTTCGCGCTGATCGCAATGAAAAGATCATAGTTATTAAAATGCGGCCTTAAACTGGTTCAGGAACCGAATATCATTTTCGAAATAAAGGCGAAGATCGTTTACTCCGTATTTTAACATTGTTATTCGTTCTATTCCCATACCAAAAGCAAAACCGGTATATTTTTTACTATCTATTCCGCAGTTATCTAAAACATTTGGATCAACCATCCCACAACCTAAGATTTCAAGCCAGCCAGTGTATTTACAAACATTACATCCTTTTCCACCACAAATATTGCAAGCTACATCCATTTCTGCAGAGGGTTCGGTAAAAGGGAAATAAGATGGTCGTAAACGAATCTGTGTTTTTTCACCAAACATTTCTTTGGCAAAAAACATGAGTGTTTGCTTTAAGTCAGCAAAAGAAACATTTTCATCAATATAAAGACCTTCAACCTGATGAAAAATACAATGTGCTCTGGCACTTATGGCTTCGTTACGAAATACTCGTCCAGGTGATATTGTTCGGATTGGAGGTTTGGAATTTTCCATAACACGAACCTGAACAGAACTTGTGTGAGTACGAAGCAGGATTTTGTCTTCAGGACTAATGAAGAAAGTGTCTTGCATATCTCGGGCAGGATGTTCTGGGGGAAAGTTTAAAGCAGAAAACACATGCCAGTCGTCTTCAATTTCTGGTCCTTCGGAAACAGTATAACCAATGCGTTTAAAAATATCAATTATCTCATTTCTTACAATTGATATAGGATGTCGAGTTCCCGTTTTAATAGGATCTCCTGGTAAACTTAAATCAATTGCATTATAAGATCCGGCGGTATCTTCAAATTTAGATTTGAACTCATTTATTTTTTCCTGTACAGAATCTTTCAATTCGTTTAATTTCTGGCCCACATCTTTTTTGTTTTCACGTGGAACGTTTTTAAATTCTTCGAAAAGATCAGCAATTATGCCTTTTTTGCCCAAGTACTTTATCCGAAAAGGCTCAACATCATTTATTGTTGCTGCAACAAACTCTTTACACTCTTTAATGTAATTTTCAATTTTTTCAATCATAACCAGTAATTCAATATTCTATAGTTTTTTGATACGCATTTTAATATCTATAATGGGACGGTCATTCTCGTCGGTTTCGACAGCGGCAATTTTATCAATAATATCAAGCCCTTCGACAACTTCGCCAAAAACGGTATAAGCCATATCTAAATGAGGAGTACCGCCAATTTTCCTATACACTTCTTTTTTAAACTCAGGAATTGTATAATATCCTTCAGCTTTAAACTGTTCTTCGGCTGCGGCTCTGGCTATTGGCAGCATAGTTACGTTATCGATTATTCCTCCAGTTTCAAAAGCCTTATTTTTTAATTCTTCCAGTTTTTTGGTAATAAGATTATTTAGTCGTGTAGCATTAATTCTGTCTTCTACTTTTTTAAAATCGTCATCTGTAAATACTTTTCCTTGTACAATATAAAATTGCGAACCGGCAGACCTCATTTCTGGGTTTACATCATCACCTTCGCGTGCAGCCGCAATAACTCCTTTTTTATGGAAAATTGTATCAATAAATTCAGCCGGGATTGTATAATCTGGACCTCCATTGCCTAAAAGTTCTCCTTGTTTGGCATTACGCGAATCAGGATCTCCACCTTGTATCATGAAACCATTAATAACACGATGAAAAAGCACTTCGTCAAAATATTTTTGTTCAATAAGTTTAATAAAGTTTTCTTTATGCAAAGGTGTTTCATCATATAACTTAAATATTATATCACCATAAATGGTTTCAATTTTATAAAGTTGATCTTTTTCTTTCTGAGGTTTTTCTGTGCATGAAAACAAAAGTAAAAATGCGATTAGTGAAACAAATAATAGTTTTTTCATAGTAACTTTGAATTATTTAAAAAACAAAAATAGAAACAAAAATTAGTAATAAAAAAAGAAATAGTACCAAAAGAGATTGTGCAATGAATTACAAAATTATTTTATATATATATTTTAGTTTTCTATTGATTAATTATTCATTGGCACAAAAGAAAGTAGGCTTAGTTCTAAGCGGAGGAGGAGCAAAGGGTTTTGCACATATAGGTGTTTTAAAAGCATTAGAAGAAAACAATATTGCTATCGATTATGTTACCGGAACATCAATGGGGGCAATAATTGGAGGACTTTATGCAAGTGGTTATACTCCTAAGGAAATAGAAGAATTAATATTAACAGAGGATTCAAAAAGATGGGCAACCGGTATAATTGAACCTAAATATATTTATTATTTTAAAAAGGAACCAGCAAATGGCGAAATGTTTAAATTAAATATTCTTTTAACCAGTAAAGAAGCTAAAGCACAATTACCAACCAATCTAATTCAAACCCATCAACTTGATTTTGCTGCAATGCAATTATTTGCAGAAGCTATATCTGCTGCGAATTATGATTTTGATAGTTTATTTATTCCTTTTAGATGTGTTGCTACTGATATCTATAATAAAAAAGTAGTTGTTTTTGAGAGTGGAGATTTAGGTAAAGCCATCAGGGCATCAATGACCTTTCCTTTTTATTTTAAACCAATTGAGATTGATAATGTATTGCTTTTTGATGGGGGTATGATTAATAATTTTCCGCAGGATGTAATGATCGAAACGTTTAATCCGGATTTTATTATAGGAAGCAAAACTTCAAGCAATTCGAGAAAACCAGATTCTGAGGATCTTATGGTTCAAATAGAAAATATGCTTATGACTCAAAGCCAATATGATTTACCGGAAAACGGAATATTGATAGAATCGAATTTCGATGATGTTAATCTACTTGATTTTGATAAAACTAATATTTTTATTCAAACCGGATACGATAATACCATCAAATTAATCGATAGCATTAATTTGCTTATAGGTTCTGATAAGAAAAGTGTGGCCGAATTGAAAAGAAAAAGAGACAATTTTAAAAGAAAAACAAAGGATTTGGTTTTTAAAGATATATATATTACAGGCTTAAACAGTAGGGAAAAAACATTTGTAATAAATAGTATTTATAAAAGAGACACGGTGTTTAATGTTTTTGAATTTAAGAAAGAATATTTTAAACTACTCGCCGACGGTACAATATCTTCTATTATACCCGAAGCAAGATTTAATAAGCAATCCTCATTTTATGATTTGTATCTTAATGTTAAGCAAAAAAGCAGTTTTAATGCGGGTATTGGTGCAAATATTTCATCTAATGCAATTAATCAAGGTTATGCAAGCATAGAGTATAACCATCTGGGACTATTTTCAAGAATTCTTAATGCAAATATTTACTTTGGACGACTTTATAATTCTCTACAGCTTAAAGCACGAGCCGACTTTTCTTCAAAAATCCCAATTGGAGTATCTGTTTCTTATACAATTAACCGTTGGAATTATTACAGTAGTAGTTCTGATCCTTATTTTGAAGACATTCGCCCGCCCTATCTTATAAAGAATGAAAGCAATCTTAGATTTAATTTATTTACCCCAATAAAAACAACAGGAATGCTTAAATTTAGTGCAGCTTATGGGGATGTAAAAGATGAGTACTACCAAGTAATGCAATTTTTAAAGTCCGATACTGCCGATATAACCGAATTTAACTATTTTAATTATCAGCTTGCGTTCGAACGTAACACATTAAACTATAAGCAATATCCTACCCAGGGAGTTTTTCAGAATATTAGTATAAATTATTTAACTGGTAATGAAAAATTTCTACCAGGATCAACCTCATTAACAAACGAAACTCTTAAAAACAATCACAACTGGTTTAATATTAGTTTTACTTACGATAAATATCAACGGATTAATAAAAGATTTACATTTGGTTATTATGCTGGAGGGTTTTATACAAACATGAATTTTTTTAGTAACTATACCGCAACGATATTAAATGCAAACGAATTTCAACCTACCGTGCATAGCAAAACGTTGTTTATTGATACTTACAGATCTCATTCATATATTGCTGCCGGAATTAAACCAATTATACAGCTTACAAGCGACATTCATATTAGAGCAGAATTATATGGCATGCTACCTTATCAAAAAATTATATCTGATGCAAATAAAGAAAGTATGTATAACACGACTTTAGCAGATCCCACTTTTATTGCAAGTGTTGCTATTGTTTATGAAAGCATTTTGGGCCCAGCCAGTTTAAGTATTAATTATTATGATAAGTTAGATAAGAAATATTATTTTGTATTTAATTTTGGATACATATTATTTAATAGTAAAGGAAACGACTAATTATATAGACATTGAATCAATTTAAACGCTTAGCTGGTCAAACTATAATATATGGTTTTGGCACCATTGCCCCTAGAATTTTAAATTTTCTTTTATTAACACCTCTTTACACCAGAATTTTAGATAAATCGGAATATGGTGTTTTTACAGAACTCTATGCATATATCGTTTTTTTATTGGTTATTTTAACCTATGGAATGGAAACCGGGTTTTTTCGGTTTGCAAAAAGCGAAAAGGACTTTAATAGGGTTTATAGTACAAGCCTAACAGCTCTGTTTACCACCTCTATTATTTTTGTATTAGTTACAATTCTATTTTCAGAACAACTTGCTTCTGTAATCGATTATGAACATAATGCGAATTATATTCGTTGGTTTTGCATAATTGTCAGTATTGATGCGTTTACCTCAATTCCATTTGCCAAACTCCGATTTGAAGGAAAAGCAAAAAGATTTGGAATATTAAAAATTATAAACGTTTTAGTTAATATTGGTTTTAATGCATTGTTCTTTATTGTTTTTCCTTCGATTTATAAAACAAATCCGGATGCAATAAAATATATCTATAATCCAGAAATGGGTGTTGGATATGTATTTATTGCAAACCTTATTGCCAGCATCGTAACTCTTGTTTTATTAATTCCAGACTTATTCAATTTTAAAATTAAGTTTGATATGAGTCTTCTAAAAAGAATGTTAAGCTATTCTTTTCCGCTACTTATTGTTGGAGTTGCAGGTACAGTAAACGAGGTATTAGATAAGATATTAATGAAATTTCTTGTGGCTGATCCATCTACGGCTCTTGAGCAGGTTGGTATTTATGGTGCTAATTATAAGCTTGCTGTGCTTATGACAATTTTTATTCAGATGTTTCGATATGCAGCTGAACCATTTTTCTTTTCGCGGATGGATGATAAAAACGCAAAGGAACAATATGCAATAATAATGAAACTATTTATTATAGCTGGTCTACTAATTTTTTTAGGAGTTATGCTTTATATTGATATAGTTAAATATTTTATTGGATCAGAATTTCATTCCGGATTAAGAATTGTTCCAATAATTTTATTGGCTAATTTATTTCTTGGGATTCTTTATAATCAATCAATCTGGTATAAGCTCACTAATTTAACTAAATATGGAGCCTTGATTTCTTTAATAGGAGCTGCTATTACTATTATTTTAAATGTTATACTTGTTCCCTCTTTTGGTTATATTGGAGCTGCCTGGGCAACATTAATTTGCTATTTATCAATGATAATAGTTACTTATTTTATGGGACAAAAGTTTTACCCAATTAATTATGATTTAAAAAATATTGGCATATACTTTATAATAGCTCTACTTATCTATATTGTAAATAAAGCATTAGATATTGATTCATTCGTTGTTCAGATGGTTGTTAGTACTTTAATGATAAGCGCTTATACGTTTTTTATTTATAAAAAAGAAAAGCTTTTAATGATTTTTAACAAATAGAACAAGCGGATTATTTTATAAGTAGCCTGATAATTCATAAGTTTGAATTTTTCAAAACATAAAAAATGGAAATAAGAATAGTAAACAAATCAAGTAATCCATTACCTGAGTATGGTACCGAGCATGCTGCTGGAATGGATCTTCGTGCTTTTTTGATGAATACGGTTACTCTAAAACCATTAGAAAGGGCTTTAATTCCTACAGGTCTTTATATTGAACTTCCGGTTGGTTATGAAGCACAGATTAGACCGAGGAGTGGTTTAGCTTTAAAAAAAGGAATAACAGTACTTAATACCCCCGGGACAATTGATGCTGATTATAGAGGAGAAATTGGAATTATATTAATTAATCTTTCAAATGTAGATGTAACAATTGAGCATGGTGAAAGAATTTGTCAGATGGTAATAGCAAAACACGAACATGTTAAATTAAATGGGGTTAATGAAAT